>JBGQGI010000034.1:0-9911 GCA_041497375.1 Candidatus Dormibacteraceae bacterium
TCCGCCGAGACGTCGGAGCCATCGACGTCAAAGCCGTCGGCCAGCATCGGGATCAGGATCCGCCCGGCGCCGCACCCAAGGTCGAGCGCGGGCTCACCAAACTTCCGGATTGCGGCTCGAAAATAGTCGAGTTCCTCAGGCTCGGCAGCGACGAACTCGGCCCACCACCGCGCCATCAAGCCGTGATGCCAGGTTCCGGAGTCGGCGACCACCGACGCAAGGTACTCCCGGGATGCCGCCTACTCCAAATTCAACCTTGCGACCGGCGACCAGCTAGATGATGTTGCGCTCCGTCACCAGCGATCCACGCGCGAAGCGCTCGAACGCAAACGATGAGATGTCGATCTCGGATTTCTTGTCGAGCAGGAGCTGGGTCAGCAGCAGCGCAGCCGCCGGCGCCTGCATAAAGCCGTGGCCGCTGAAACCGGCGGCGCACCAGAAACCCTCGACCTCAGCGATGGGTCCCAGGATCGCCTGGTGGTCCGGCGTGGACTCGTAGAGGCCGGCCCACGCCGTCTTGACGCCGGCGCCGGCCAGCGCCGGTGCTCGGCGCGCCGCCTGCTCGAACATCTTCTCCAGGAAGTCCCAGTTGACCTCGGTCACATATGCCGGCGGCTCGGCTCGATCGCTCATGCCCATAAGCACGCCGTCGCCTTCCGGATGAAAGTACAGCGACGTGTGGAAATCGACGGTCATCGGCGTGTTGCGCGGAACCGCCGGGAACGTGCCCGTGACCGCGATGTGGCGCCGATAAGGGAGCACCGGAATCTCGAGCCCGGCCATGCGGCCGATCGAAGCCGCCCACGGCCCGGCGCAGTTGATCACCAGGCGGGTCGCTATGTCGCCGGCAGAGGTCCGAACGCCCTGCACTCGGCCTGACCCCATGTCGATGCCGGTTACCTCCACCCCCTCTTTCAAGCGGGCGCCCAGGCGCCGGGCGGCGGTCGCGTAGCCGATGGTGACGTCGGCCGGGCTCGCGACGCCGTCGGTCGGGCAGAAAGTGCAGCCCAAGACATCGTCGACGTTGAGCACCGGCACCATCTTTGCGGCTTCGGCCGGATCCACCCACCGCGCCTCGGTGAGGCCCACGCGATGCCACATATCCATGTTGTGGCGAAAGTCCTCGACCTGCTGCGGCTGCGTGAATACAAAGAGGTAGCCGATCTGGCGGAAGTCGGCGGGGTGCCCAATCTCCTGCTCAAAGGACTCGAGCAACTTCACCGATAGGCGCATCACCCTGACGTTGTCTTCGGCAGAGAACTGCTGGCGAACGCCGCCTGCGCACTTTCCCGTCGATTGCGAGCCCAGCGTCTCCCTTTCCAGGAGCACGACGTCGACCTTGCGCTTGGCCAGCTGATAGGCGAGTGCGCAACCACTGATGCCGCCCCCGGCGATTACAACGTCAGCGCTTTCCATTCCAGGACATGCCCCAGAACTCGAAGATGAGCTTCAACGCGGCGAAGCTGGTGATGTCTCCATTGTCGAACGGCGGCGACACCTCGACCAAATCAAAGCCAACCGGGCTCGTTCGGGCAAGGACCGCCCCGAGGAGGTCGAGCGCCTGACGCGTGGACATTCCGCCGGCCGAGGGGATCTCCGTGCCAGGAGCGAACGCCGGGTCGAGGGCATCAATATCAAACGAGACGTGCACTTTCTTACCCGCGAGACGGTCCCCGATTGCCTGGGCCGAGCCGGCCGGGTCGGTCGCCAGCTCACGCGCAGAGACGAGCAGGATGCCGGTGGCCCGGATGAACTCGACCTCCTCTGGGTCGTAGTCGCGCCCACCGGCGATGACGACCCTGGCGGGGTCGATGGCCGATACCTCGAGCGCCCGGCGCATGGCACAGCCGCAGGTCCAGCGCCCTCCTCGCGAGAAATCGCACAGGTCGGGATGAGCGTCGACCCACAGGACCTGCATATCGGGATGCCGGCGCGCTTGCGCGGCGATCGTGGCGATGGCAGTGCAGTGATCCCCACCCAGGACGGTCAGGAGTGAGCTCAGGGGCACCGCCGCAAGACGCTCGGCCACCCGCATCCAGCCCACGCCGATATCAGGACCGACGTCAAGGTCACCCATGTCGTGCACTCGGAGCCCCTGGAGCACCTGGCCGTCTTCGGTGACGGGCGGCATGGCGGCAGACAGCGAGCGGATGCGTTCGGGGGCGAGAGCCGCGCCCTTCCTGTAGACCGCCGAGCCGTCGTATGGGATGCCGGCGACCACCATGTCAGCCGCGTCGAAAGCAGCTCCCGCGAGCCCGCCCCATGGCAGCAGACCGTCCAGGTTCATCGTTTTCGAGCCTCAGGCACCTTCAGGATCAGTAACGCGCCGATCAGCAGCGACGCACTGAATATCGAGAAGATGACAGGAAAGCCGCCCGGCAAGCCGAGCAGCTTCGGTCCGTGGTTGAAGGGATCCAAAAGGAAACCGCCGATGAAGCGGGCGATGATGCCAGACCCGGCCGTCGCGATGTTGCTGAAACCCATGAACAGCCCTGCCTCCTGTGTAGGGATAACGTCTTGGATGAAGGCCCAGTCGACAGAGAAGAAAACGCCGTAGCCGACGCCGATCAGCACACCCACCAGTGTCGCTTGTGCCGCCAGCGATGGGACCTTCAACATTCGCGCCAGCGGTTCGACCAGCTGGGTGGGCAGCAGCTGGTAGTGGCTGAACACGAGCATGAGCACCCCGGCCGCGCCGAGCAGGCCGCCGATCAGGATGAAAGGCCGCCTGCCGAAACGGTCCGACGCGCGGGCCGCCGGCCATGAGACGACAAATGCCGCAAATATCACCAATCCGAGGAGCGTGTAGCTGGCGGTGATGGTGTCGATGCGGTCGTTGTGAAAAAAGACGTTGTTGAAGTAGAAGAAGACAAAGCTCTGAACGCCGACCAATCCCATGAGGATGAGCAGCCGCGACCCCATCAGCCACAGGAAGGCGGGGTAGCGCAGCGGCCGCGCGAAGGTTGTGACGATGGCTTCGCGCGCGCTCTTGAACTGGCTCGCCGTCCGCGTGGCGCGATCTGGGATGAACAGCACAGTGGCAAGCATGGTCAGCAGCAGCAGCCCACCGATGCTGAGCAGTGCAGCAGTCCGGCCAGCGTGCGCCAGGATCCAGCCCGATCCGATCGTGCCGGCCAGAAGCCCGACCACGTTCGCCACCCCGAAATAGCCCGATGCGGTGCCGCGCTGAGTCTCCGGCACGACGTCGGGCATGAGGCCCTGGTAGGGCCCCTGGGCGGTGTTGGAAGCCGCCTGGAGAAGGAAGTAGAAGATCAGGACGAGTCCGAAGGTGCCCGACAGGGCGAGGCCAACAAGGAACAGGACATCGCCGATGGTGCCGGCCACGATGTAAGGGCGCCGCCGGCCGAAGCGAGTCCTCGTGCGGTCTGACAGGGCCCCGGCGATCGGTTGCCAGATCACCGCCATCAGCGATCCCACAGCCTCGAGGACGCCAAGCGCAAAGCCCTCGTGCTCCCGCCCGACCAGCTGGATCACCATGTCGGGCAAGATCAGGCCGCCAAGGCTGGTCCACAGGTAGCCGATCGCAACCCAGTAGAGAGACAGGACGACGAAGTCGACGTGGCTCAGGTTGCGTCTCACCGAGTTGATGGCACCCACGACGCCTCCCTCAGCGGCCGCGGTGTAGATCAATCCGGCTGGTAGGGCGGGAGTGACTTCTTGACCGGCCGGTCCTCGCGATAACCCAGCGCATATTCGCCCTGGAGGATCGTATGTACCTCTCGCGTTCCTTCATAGATGATTGGCGCGCGCGCATTGCGCATGAAGCGCTCAACGGGATACTCCGCGGAGTAACCGTATGCCCCATGCACCTCGATGGCATCGTCGGCCGCGTTGAACGCTGCATCGGTCGCGTACTGCTTGGCCATCGAAACGTTGCGCGTGTGGCGGATGCCCTTGTTCTTCATCCACGCGACCTTGAAATAGAGGAGCCGGCAGATCTCGTAGTCGCGTGACATGTGGGCGATCATCTGCTGGACGAGCTGATAGCGGCCGATCTCCTGGCCGAACGTCTTCCGTTCGCGAGCGTATTTCACCGACGCGTCGAGGCTTGCGCGCACGGTGCCGGTCGCACCGGCCGCCACGGTGTACCGACCGTTGTCGAGGCAGCTCATCGCGATCTTGAAGCCGTCGCCCTCGTCTCCGATCCGATCCGCTTCGCCTACCTCGACGTCGGATAGAAAGATGGATCCGACATCGCCGGCCCGGATGCCCAGCCTGTCCGGGATCGGCTCCGTGCGCAAGGCGTCGCCACAGGCGGCGCGGTCGAGCATGAACGCGGTGACTCCACGAGAACCCGCCTTGGGATCGGTCTTCGCGAAGACAAGAAAGAAATCGGCGGTGTCTGCGTCTGACACCCAGATCTTTTGCCCGTTGAGGATGTAGTTGTCGCCGCTCCGACGCGCTGTCGCCTGCATCGATGCGACGTCAGACCCTGCGTTTGGCTCGGTGAGCCCGTAGCACGCCAGCTTCTCTCCACGTGCCATCGGAGCGAGCCATCGCTGCTTCTGGTCCTCGGTTCCCCACGTATAGAGGCCCATCCCGACGAGGCCGACGTGGACCGAAAGTACCGTGCGGAAGACCGTGTCCACGTACTCGAGCTCTTCGCAGACGAGGCCGAGGGACAGATAGTCGAGGCCGTAGCCTCCGTAGCGCTGCGGGAAGCACACGCCCGGCAGCCCAATCGATGCCAGCTTGGCGAAGATCTCGGGATCGTGGTAGATGGCCCTGTCGTTGGCGCCGATCGTGGGTGCAAATTCGCGCGCGCAGAAGTCCCGCACAGTTTCAACGAGCTGCTCTTGGTCCGAGGTCAACGCCAGGTCGAGCATGCCTACCCCCTTTAGGGCGACTTCTTCGGAGACGGCTTCGGCGATACTTTCGGCGTCGGCGAGTGCTTCGGCGTTGCCGTCGGGCTTGGGCTGGGCGAGGGCAGCGGGGTCGGCGCAGGGTGCAGGTCGCCAGGACCGACGTGGCCGATGAAAGGCAGGTGACTCCCGATGCTCAGGATGATCGGCACGCTCCTGGAGCCGTGCAGCTGTGGTTGAAGGAAGCTCGTGTAGATCTGCTGGAGCTGGTGGATGCCCTGGACGTTGTCCAGCTTGGCGCCGGCAGCTCCGCCGGCGGCAGCCTTCAGCGCCGCCAGGTCTTGCTTGGAGACCATCGCCGCTGTGATGGGATTCGATTCGACCCACGTCTCGAGCCGGTTGACCTGCTCCAGCGTGAGGGTCGCGTTCCGTATCGTCGGCTCGAAGGCGTTGTCCAGGACGACCAACGCGGAGATCGCGAGATAGACCACGACCAGCGTCACGGCGACGTGGACAAAGATGCCGAGCAGGCCGTCGATGCCACGGATCGACTCCAGGCGATGAAAGGCACCACCGATCGCGCCGCCGATGGCGCCCATGACGATGGCGAGGATGATCGCCAGGAAGATGCTGAGCACCGGGGTCAGGTGGGCGAGCTTCTCCATCTGGCTCGTGTACTGGTCGTGGAAGCGAAAGACGACAAGCAGCGTGCCGAAGAAGAAGATCTCCGCCATCAGCGGCTGGATCACGCCTCGCTGGTAGCCGATGATCAGCGCGATCACCAGCAGCAGCAGTACGGCGATGTCAATAATCACGACACCACCGCGAACGTGAACCGGCCAGCCAACGTTACGATCGGGAGGGTCCCGTACACCGCGGCCAATTGTAGAAGCCCAGGCCCGCCGGGACCCCCGTTTTGGGCCCGCGACAGGGCGATTGAAGCCTCCTTGGGTTAGACTCGCATCACTCTTGGCCCGAACGATCGCGGTCGCGATGCAAAAAGGGGGGGTGGGCAAGACCACCACCGCCGTCAACCTCGGCGCCGCCCTGGCGGAGTTGGGGCAGCGGGTATTGCTCATCGATCTCGATGCGCAGGGCCACCTCACGCTTTACATGAAGCCCCCGAGCAACATCGAGAAGACGATCTACGACCTTCTCGTCAATCCCGAGACCACGGTTACCGACGTCGTTCAGGAAGCGCCCCAGATGGGCGTTCACTACATCCCCGCCGATGTCGAGCTGGCAGGCGCCGACAACCAGCTGATCAACGAGATCGGCCGCGAAAGCATCCTGCGCGACAAGCTCGAGGCGGCCCAGAAGCGATACGACTTCATCATCATCGACTGCCCGCCTTCGCTCGACCTGATCGTGATCAACGCGCTGGTCGCGGCCGATGAGGTCCTGGTTCCGCTGCAGGCGGAATTCCTCGCGCTCAAGGGCATGCAGGAGCTGCTCATAACGATGGAGCGTGTCAAGCGAAGGTTGAACCCAAGGCTCGAGCTCACCGGCATCCTGCCCACGCTTTACAAGAAGCGCGCGCTCCATTCGCAGGAGGTGCTAGCGGCAGTCAGAGAAAAGTACGGCGACAAGGTTTACGACTTTGGGATCACCGACTCGATACGTTTCGCCGAGACTCCGCTCGCGGGCCAGTCGATACTGCAGTACGCAAAGGACTCAGAGGGAGCGACGTCGTACCGTGCGCTCGCCGCCAAAGTGTTGGAGAATCACAGGTTGTGACCACCTTCAAGCGCGTATCGCTCGCGGGCTCAGAAGAGCTATCCCGGCCGACCCGTCCGCAGGTTGTCAGCGACACAGACGATGTGATCAGGGAGGCTGTCGATCGTCCCGTGAAGGTGAAGGAGGTCGTCTACAGGACTCTCCAGTTCACCGAAGAGGAGATCGCCCTGCTCCTCGAGGCGATCCAGACGGCGAAGTATCCGGACCGGGCGCGAGCCAAGCCGGCGCTCGACAAGTTCGACTACCTGGACGCGCTGCGAATCAAGATCCAGGGCGAGAGCGGCGCTCAATAGTCCGCACCTGCCCAGTCGCTTCGATCTGAGCAGTGGACCAGCGCACTGCGGTTGTCATCTTCGGAAGCGCACTACTTCTCGTTTGCCTCTTCTGGACCTACGGCTACATAAGGCGCCGCGCTCGCAGGCGCTAGGGGGACAGGTCAGCTAGCGCGGCAGGGTTGGTCGGGGTCTCCCCGACCATGACTTTGTTTTCTTCCCGCCGAAGTGTCGCGGTCAGAAACCAATTCGTAATTAATCCCATCCCGGGACGAAGAGCCGGCGCGCGCGAAGCGACACTCAGAGGAGACCGACTGGTCTTCTCTCATATTTTCTCGTAGATTTCTGCTTGGCATGAAGCTCGGCATCGTCAAGGTCAAGCTCGATCGCGAGGTCAACGCTTACGTCGTGGCCGACTCGACGAGCAAAGAGGCGATCGTCATCGATCCCGGGCTGCCGGTCGACAAGCTCGTCGACCAGGTCAAGGGGTTGAAGGTTCGCTTCATCGTTGCCACCCACTGCCATCCGGGCCACGTTGCCGGCAAAGATGACTTGAAGGAGCTGACTGGCGGCCAGACCGCGCTTCATTCCGCCGATGCCAAGCAGTTCCTTCGATCAGCCGATAGATATTTGTTGGACGGGGACGAGCTGGAGTTCGGCGAGTTCAAGCTTTCGGTCATCCACACCCCTGGGCACACGCCGGGCAGCGTTTGTTATGTGGTCGCCAACCATGCGTTTGTGGGCGACACGATCCTCGCCGGCGGTATCGGCAAGCAAACTCCGGAGACCGACCTGCGCCGCCAGATGATGAGCATCGGCACCAAGCTCCTGCGTCTGCCGCTGACGACTGCGCTGTACCCGGGCCATGGGCCGGCGACCAGCCTGGAACGCGAGCTCCAGCAGAATCCGATCTTCAAAGGAGCCGGCGCGAGAGCTTAACCGAGGTAGGCCCCACCTCGAGCGCTACGGGACGGTGGTCAGCGTCAGAACGATCTTGGTCGGACCACCGCTGTTGGTGACATCCATGGAGCCTTGAACTTTGGGGTTGCTCGTGCGCTGGAAGGTCGCTGAAAACCTCGTGCCGATGTCCCCGGAGTAAGCGGCCAGGGTCCAATCGTTCTTGTCCAGCGCGCTCACATAGTACGTCTGGACTGAGTTCAGCTTGTCGGTTGTCTGCCACGTCACCGACCACTGCGTCGACGCGTTTCCAGGGACTTTGCAAGCCGCCGTCAGCTGCGCGCCGGGATAGATCGGAAAGTCAGCTGGAAAGTCCGACGGCAGCGTCGCCTGGCCGGCACACCCACTAGGCGAGGCCACGGGCGATCCGGATGCCGTGGGCGATGCGACCGCCTGCGGGCTCGAGCTGTCGCATGCGGAACCGACCCACAACGCGCAGGCGACAGCCACAACAGTCCCATGACGCAGCGCCCTTACGATGGTTTCACCATACGACCTAGCGCGCCTCCGATAGCGCGGCCCTTTCGGACGACCGGCCGGCCGCGCACGTAGACCTCGACGATGGCGAAGCTCGATTCCAGGCCATCCAGTGCTCCGTGCTTCTGCTTCGACTTCATCATCGATGGTCGAAAAACGGTGCTGCGCCGGGGGTCGACGATCGCCAGATCGGCGTCGAAACCCGGAGCGATCCTCCCCTTGCTCTCCTGCAGGCCGATGAGCGCCGCCGGCGCCTCGCACACCCATTTCGGCGCCTTCCACACATCTCCCAACCGCTTGGCCAGCTCGAGGCAGCTGAGATAGAGCGTCTGCACCCCCGGGCTGCCCGCGGCCGCATCCTCCAGCGATCTCGCCTTCTCTGCGTCGGTGTGTGGAGCGTGGTCGGTCGCCACGATTCCGATGACCCCCTTGTCGACGCCATCGATCAATGCCTCTCGGTCGGCTGACGTGCGGACCGGCGGGTACATCTTCATGAAAGTCCCCAGTTTCATGAAATCGCTGTCCGTCCGCCACAGGTACTGGGGACACGTCTCGAGGCTCAGCCTCGAACCATCTCGCAGCGCCGCCTCCGCGGCCCGCAGGCCGAGCGCGCTTGACAGGTGCGCGATGTGCAGTCGGGCGCCAAACGAGTCGGTGATCGCAGCCGCAGCTGCGATCGCGACAGCCTCGGCCTCGGGCGGGCGGGAGGCAAGGACGTCGGCGTACGACTCGAGCGGCCGCCTGAACGCGGCCAGAATGCCCGGGTCATCGGCGTGGATCACGAGCGGCAGGCCGAGCGTGGCGACCACCGGCGCGAGGCGAAGGAGCGTTCCGTAATCCGGCGGTGCCTCGAGGTCCGGGTCGTCTGAGTCAGGCGAGTACTGGACCTGCTTGCGGGTGAGGCTGAACGCATATCCGAGGTATGCCTTGAAGCCGATGGCGCCTGATTGAGCCAGGCTCTCCACCTGCTCGGCTGTCGAGCTCGAGCGGATGAGCCCCCACAAGCCGAAATCGACATGGGCCTTGCTCCGTGCCAGCGCCGCCTTGGATTCCAGCACCCCGCCAGAGTCGACGCCGGGAATGGTGTTGGGCATGTCGATCACGGTGGTGACGCCGCCCGCGGCGGCCGCCAGCGTCAGGGTGCCGAAGTCCTCCTTCTCCGGAAAGCCCGGATCCCGGCCGTGGACGTGGACGTCGATGGCCCCGGGCAGCACATACATGCGGCCCGCGTCCACCACCCGAACGCCGGCCGGGTGCCTCGTGCTGTGCTCCTCCAGCGCCGTGATGACGCCGTCGGAAACGTGCACGTCAGCCTGCCGCGGGCCGTCGGGCGTGCCGACGGTCCCCCCGGCGATGACGAGCCTAGTCAAAGGATGGAAGGGAACCGGCGGTTCCCTCCCATGACCCACCTTCCCGGGGATGGGACATTTTGAAAGTTCACGCCCAGCGACGCGCGGCGCGTAAGGGCACGCGGGTTAGACGGCCTAGCAAAGCCAGGCCTACGAGCCACGCCTATGTCTTCCAGAACTTAAACCCGTCAAGTGCCGCCCAAAAGCCCTAGTCAAGCTCTAGGTCTGCGATTCGGAACAGCGGCGAGTACGGGATGCCTGCCGCGCGGATGTTCTCCTCTCCCCCTTCGCCCCGA
>JBGQGI010000035.1:0-9903 GCA_041497375.1 Candidatus Dormibacteraceae bacterium
CGCGGTCGATGCCGAGGAGGTACGAGAATTCATTGAGAAAATACCGGCGAAGGTTGGGGCCGTAAACAGCGATGTCGGACTGATGAATCGAGAAAACCGGATTGCCGGCGACGCAAGGCTCGGCCAACAAAAAGCGGTGGGCATAGATTGGGATAACGCGAGTGGCCTGCTGAACCAACTCCGTCACGCGCAACTCTCTATCTTTTGCAGCATTAGGGCGGCTGCCCCAACCAGGCATCCACAGCCCGGTGTTCTCGACGTCAAATAGAAGGCCTTCTGCGGGCCAACGAAACATGTGTTGGAGCGCACGCTGATCCGTCTGCCAGTCGTAAAAGGGCTGCTCTTCAATCGCTACTGATCGCCCGTCTCGAAACCCCATGCCGGTTGCTGGCCGATCGACTGTGTGGAGGCGGGCGAGGAAGAGTCGGTAATCCGGAGGGAAGCGAACCGAAAACTCCGATTCGACCCGATCAATGGCTTTTTCCGAGAGTCCGTTGCGCCAAAGGGTGCCCTGCTGGAAGTCGGTACCAATCACCAGCTCTGCCGGAAACGGTGAGTTCCGGGCACCGCCAGCCCAGGCATTGGTGGTGCAGTCTCTGAACCACTCCAGGAATGCATCGTCGAAGGTGGCTGGTATCTCCATGCAAGAACCGTCAAGACAGGATAAGGGGTGTTCTTGGCGGCCCAAGGCGCGTCGGGCCCTGAGGCGGTGGGTGTACTCCGAGGCATCTACAATCGTTGGACGATGCGTATTCACGATGAAGAAGACCCGGACGACGAACCCGACGAGCCCGAGCAGCCTTCCGATGGCGCTGCGCCAACGACCCCTCTCCCAACCGTGGGCATGCCCGCCCGCGAATGGGAGTACTCGACCGAGGTTCTGACCCTTGCGCAAGTGGCAGATGGAACGACCCTGGTCAAAGTCCTTCAAGCCTCGGCGGCGGAGGGCTGGGAGCTGGCCGACGTGATCGACGGAGGGGAGAAAAGGGTCCTCCTTATGAGGCGCTCGAAGCGCTCGGCGCGCGAGTCGCGCAGGGTTGGATTCGCACCTCCGTCGCACAACTGACCTCACTCCCCGGTCGGCGCAAGCACCGCATCCTCGTCATCGAGGACGATCCCGACGTCAGGACCCTCGTCGCTGAGGTGTGCCGGCTCCAGGGACACGAAGTCCTCGAAGCGGCCAATGGCGCCCAGGCGATCGAGCTCGGCACCGGTGGCCGCCCCGATCTGGTTCTGGTCGACTGGGTGCTGCCAGACATAAGCGGCACGGAGGTCATCCTCGAGCTGAGACGGCAGGGCGTTATGAGCCCGATGGTCATGCTCACAGGGCGCTCGACCAAGACTGACGAGGTGGTCGGCCTCGAGGTGGGAGCCGACGATTACATCACCAAGCCTTTCGACTCTCGCATCCTGGCAGCCCGCATCAACGCTCATCTGAGACGCTCCGCAGTGACGGAGGCGGGACCCGGGAGAGAGGGCATTCTCACAGTCGGAGCGCTTCAGATCGACAACGCGGCCCGCAGGGTCAGGGTGGCTGACGAGGAGATCACCCTGACCATGACCGAGTTCAACCTTTTGGGGGTGCTGGCCGCCAACCCGGAGCGAGTCCTGACTCGCACGCAGCTCCGCGACAAGGTGTGGGGTTACCCGCACGATCTCGACGACCACTCGGTCGATCCCCACGTTCAACGGCTGCGGCGCAAGCTGTCAGACCTCGCCAACCCGGGCGTGAGCATCGAGGCGGTGCCCGGACTTGGTTACCGGCTGTCAGTGAAGAGCGGGTAGCGGTCCGGAGGTGCGGAGCTGGCAGGAGTCAAAGGCTTAGAGGAAGAACCTCACGCCATCTTCGGTCCGGTCGCGGCCGATCTCGAAACCATCGAGGCGGGCCTTCGCCGCCTGATCGAGCGCGACCCCGACGTGGTCTCGGCGCCGATGGAGGACTTGTTCGCCGCGGGAGGCAAGCGCATCCGCCCGGCGCTCGTACTCCTGACGGCGAAGTGCGGCAGGTATGACCCGGTGAAGTTGACCCCGGCGGCGATGGCCGTCGAGCTCATCCATGCCGCGACCCTGGTCCACGACGACGTGATCGACAGGGCGGAGGTGAGGCGCGGCCGTCCAACGGTCGCGGCGAAGCTCGGTGACGAGGCGGCGATCGTGGTCGGCGACTTCTACTTCGCCAAGGCGTATGAGCAGGCCGCGTTCACGGATTCGCCGGAGGCTGTTGCCATTCTCGCGCGCGCGGTCATGGACATTTGTGCCGGCGAGGTGAGGCAGCAAGCGATCAGGTATCGCTATGACACCGATGTCGAGGAATACATGCGACGCATCGAGGCCAAGACCGCGACGTTGCTTGCCGCATGCTGCGACGTCGGCGCGCTCCTGGGCGGCCTCGATCAAGACAAGCGTTCGGCCATCCGTTCCTACGGGCGCCTTTTGGGTTTGGCTTTTCAAATTGCTGACGACGTCCTCGATTACGAAAGCAGCGAGGACGAGATCGGCAAGCCGATTGGACACGACATCGCGGAGGGATTCGCGACTCTTCCTCTAATGATGGCTCTCGAAGACGAAATCGTCGCCAGCAAGCTGAGGCATCTTCTCGAAGCGAACCGCGAGCTGACCGGAAAGGAGGCGCACGACGTGGTCGAGCTGGTGCGCACGAGTCACGGACCCGAGCGAGCCCTCGGGCGGGCACGCGAGCTGGCCTCCGAAGCTCGGCGACAGCTTGAAACTTTGGGAGTCGGTGAAGCCCAGCTGGCGCTGGCCGAGCTCACCACCTACGTGGTATCCCGAAAGCTCTAACCTTGCTTGGTGCTCCGAGCGTTGGTGGACTCATGAGCAGAGTCAGGTTGGTAGGCATTGGTCCCGGGCATCCTGGCCTGGCAACCGTTCAAGCGGTTGAGGCGATCAAGGACGCTGAAGTCATCCGTTGCTGCGATGGTTGCGGTGTTGCGCTTCTCCACCTGGCTTCCGCGCACGCGGACATCGGGCCGCTCGAGTCGCCGGAGGAGATAGTGCGCCTCGCTCGCACGGGCCGGAAGGTGGCCGTGCTCTTCCCCGGTAACCCCTACGCGTTCTCCAATGGGAGCGACATTGCCGAGAAGCTCGAGCGCGCAGAGATCGACTTCGAAGCGGTCCCCGGGCTCATCGTGGAGCTTGCCGCGCCGGTGATGAGTGGCATTCCGTTGACGATCGAAGGCCAGTCCGCATCAATCGGATTCGGGTTGGTCAAGGGCGCCGAGACAGTGGTGCTTCGTCTTGCGTCCGGATGGTGGGAATCGGGCATCACCGCGCTCATGGCGGACGGCAGGACGCCTGAGACACCGGCCGCGCTGATCCTCAATCCCGGCCAGCCGGGGCAACACCGTGTCAGCGCCCCTCTCGGCGAGCTCGCCCGCAAGGCGGCTACATATGGCCTCAGAGGCGATGCGCTGCTGGTTTTGGGCCCAGGGGTCGACATGGCAGAGCGGCTCGATACGCTCTCCAAGCGCCCGCTCCACGGCCGCCGCATCCTGATCACGCGTGCACGCCACCAGGTCGATCCATTTCGCCGCGAGCTGGTCGATCTCGGCGCGGCAGTCATCGAGGTTCCAACCATCGAGATCAACGCCATGCCCACTGACGAGCGTGTGCGGTCCGCCATCGTGCGCCTTGGCAAGACAGCCCTGGTGATCTTCGCATCGGCGAATGCGGTCGACATCTTTTTCCGAATGGTGCTCGAAACCGGTGGCGACGCACGTGCACTGCACGCCTCAAAGCTCTGCGCCATAGGCCAGGAGACTGCCGAATCGCTCGAAGCGCGCGGGCTGCGGCCGGAGCTGGTGACATCGGAGTACACGGCCGAAGGGCTGGCCAAGGCGCTCGAGGGTTGGGAGATGGAGGGCATGCGGGTCCTGGTGCCCCGAGCAGAGGTGGCTCGCGACGCATTACCATCGCTTCTCGCCAAAAAAGGTGCCGAAGTCGAGATCCTGCCCGTCTACCGTGCTATGTGCCCCGCGGGTGCGAGCGAAGCGTTGCTCCGCCTGTTCAATGCCGAAGGCGTCGACGTGATCACATTCACGAGCTCATCCACGGTTGCCAACTTCGTGCGCGCTTTCCCTGACGATCGGCTGCCGGCAGTGCTCGGTGATGCGGAAATCGCATGCATGGGCCCGGTCACCGCAGACACGGCTCGCAAGCTTGGCTTGCAGGTCAGCATTACCGCACGTGAATACACGACTCACGGCCTGGTTCAAGCCATCGCCGAGGCGGCGGTAAAGAAATGAGCAAGGCCAAGGTCACTCCGCGCCGTCCGATTGCAATTCCTGTGGATGACGCGGCCGAGCTGCCGCCACGATGGCAGGGTCGACCATTTAGGCCGCTTCTCATTTCAACCGTCGTGATCGCGGGGGTTCTCGCGTCCGGGCTGGCGATCTCCGACGCGCTGAAGTCGCCCAGGCCCGCCGCGCTTGCCGGCTGCATCACGTCGACGCAGACCGGCACTTATCACTTCATCGGGCCGCAGCCGATTTGCATATCCCCAAGCCACACCTACCAGGCGACGGTCAACACGACCAAGGGCCCGATAACGATTCAGCTGTACCCGGAGGTCGCCCCGGTGACTGTCAACAACTTCATCGTCCTGGCACTCAACGGCTACTACAACGGCATGCTGTTTGCGACACAAGACTGGGTGGTCCAGAGCGGAGACCCGACAGGTGATGGCCGGGGAGGTCCTGGCTATACGCTGCCCGACGAACCCAACACCAGCCCGGCCTGGGGGATTGGAGCCGTGGGTATGGCGCGCCCGATCGGCGGCCCGATCAATGGGAGCCAGTTCTTCATCCAACGGGCCGCGTGGCCGGGGACGGGCCCGACCGCGGTCTACAACCGGTTCGGAACCGTGGTCAAAGGCCTCGGCGCAGCGCAGCTGCTGACCGGGCCGACCGACAGGATCACTTCGATCACCATCCAGGTGGGCTGAGGGCAATTCGACCCAAATAAGCGTCGGCCTGGAACTCTACGGCACCCGGTCTATAATCACCTCGAGATGCCTTTCCACTGGTTCTACATCGTCGGCCTGCTGGTCATCGTGCTGATCATCTTCGGCCCGGGCCGGCTGCCCGAGCTTGGCGGCGCTGTCGGCAAGGCGATGCGGGAGTTTCGCAAGGCCACCACGGAGATCACCAACGAGATGACATCGGCGGTCCAGGCGCAGGCGCCAACACCAGCCACGCCGCCACCGCCCGCACAGCCTGCCTCTCAGGAGAGCTCCAGCTCCGCGGGCTCGCAGGGCGAGGCCACCTCTCCCAAGATCTGAGCCTCTCGTGGCCCTTCTAGACAGGGTCCTTCAGCGCGGGCGCCGACCCGCGGTCGCCGTCGAAGACGAGCGGATGTCGGTGATCGAGCACCTCGAGGCTCTCAGGCGCGCTCTGATCGTCTCGCTCATCGCGTGGGCGATCACGACGGTGGGTTCTTTCTTCATCGCCGGGCAGGTGATCGGCCTTCTGGTGAAGCGGGCCGGCATCGGCCACGCCTACTACTTCGGGCCGACTGGTGGGGTGATCCTGCAGCTGCAGGTCGCGCTGTACATCGGCCTGGTGATCGCCGCTCCTGTGGTGATCCAGCAGATCTGGTGGTTTGTGAGCCCTGGGCTGCACACTCACGAACGGCGCTTCATCCTGCCGCTGATCGTCGCCACCATCGTCTTCTTTGCGATCGGCGTCGCGGTGGCGATCTTTGCGCTGCCTTTATATCTCCACGTCCTTAACTCACTGGCGCCGCCCAACACCTCCTACTTCGCGGACATCGGCGAGCTGGTCGGGTTCCTCCTGATCATGATCATCGGCTTCGGGATCGTCTTCGAGCTGCCGGTCGTGCTGTTCATGCTTGGGATGATCGGCGTCATCAGCTCGAAGTGGCTGTACAAGAACCGGTTATGGTGGTTTCTCGGGCTCGGCCTCGTGGCCAACTTCCTCACTCCAGGTGTTGACCCCTTCACGCCGATGATCATGTTCATCCCGCTTTACGTGTTTTTCGAAGGAACTGCATTGATACTCAAACTGATGAAGCGGTGACGGGCCACTCGCGGCCCGACGGGCGTCAACCGGATCAGCTGCGCCCGCTGAAGATCGAACTTGGCGTCAACGTGCATGCCGAGGGCTCGTGCCTGATCGAGATGGGCCGTACGCGCGTGTGGATCACGGCGAGCGTCGAGGACCGCGTCCCTCCACACCGGCGGGGCAGCGGCCAGGGTTGGATCACAGCGGAATACTCGATGCTGCCGCGCTCGACCCACGACCGGGGCACGCGCGAAGCGATCCAGGGTCGCGTCGGCGGCCGCACGCATGAGATCCAGCGCTTGATCGGGCGCTCTCTTCGCGCCGCTGTGGACATGGGGAAGATCGGGGAGAGGACGATCACCCTCGACTGCGACGTGCTGCAGGCGGACGGCGGCACGCGCACCGCGTCCATCACCGGCGCTTTCACCGCCCTCTACATGGCGGTGAAGCGGATGAAGGACGCGCGCATGATCGATCAGATCCCAATCCGCCAGTACCTGGCCGCGGTCAGCTGCGGCATCGTCGAGGGCACGCCGATGCTTGACCTCGACTACACGGAGGACTTCACCGCGTCGACCGACCTCAACTGCGTGATGACCGAGGACAGCAGGCTGGTCGAGCTACAGGCGACGGCTGAAGGTGCGCCCTACACGCGCCAGGAGCTCGACGCGATGCTGGCGCTTGCTGAAAAGGGCATCAAAGAGCTGATTGTCCGGCAGAAACGCGCGATCGCAACGCTTGGCTGAGCATCGCCGCCGGCTGGTCGTCGCGACAGGCAACACAGGAAAGCTGCGCGAGTACCGCGAGCTGCTGGCCGAGACGGGGCTCGAGCTGGTCGCGTTCGACAGCGAGGTCGATGAAGCGGGGGAGACCTACGCGGAGAACGCAAGGTTGAAGGCTGAGAGCGCCACCGAGCGGTCAGGTCTGCCGGCGCTGGGCGATGACTCAGGGGTGGAGGTCGAGGCGCTGGGAGGATTTCCGGGCATACGCTCGGCGCGCCTGGGGCCGACGCAAGAGGAGCGCACCGCGGAACTGCTGAAGAGGCTCGAGGGCAAGCCGCGGCCGTGGAACGCGCGCTTTGTCTGCGTTCTGGCGCTAGCCGAGCCGGGCCATCCGACGCAATTCTTCGAGGGGGAGTGCCGGGGTGAGATCGTGCCTGAGTGGCGGGGCAAGGCCGGCTTCGGCTACGACCCCGTGTTCCTGGTGCCTGGCACGGGGAAAACGTTCGGGGAAATGCCACCGGAGGAGAAGCGGCTGTACAGTCATCGGGCTCTCGCGGTGCGTGCGCTGCTGGACTCAGGCGCGCTGGAGCGCCTCTATGATTGAGTCCGTCTTACGGGCGGTGGCTTAGCTCGGCAAAGCGCCTGGTTTGGGACCAGGAGACCGCGAGTTCGAATCTCGCCCGCCCGACCAATCCGCGTCGGCGACCGGCTTTAGGATTTGCCGCCGAAGTCGACATCCTTCGTCTCGACCGTCCCGGCCGTCCGCCCCGGCGCCGTCTGGTATTTCCAGTACAGGTTCGTATGCGCGATGACGACTTCGGGCGGCGGCGCTCCCCATGCCGTCTTGTCCCCCGTGGTGTGCGCGTCGCTGACAAGGGTCGCGTCGTACCCCCTGACCAGCGCGCCGTGGAGCGTCGAGCGGATGCATGCGTCGGTTTCCGCGCCGACGACGATTAGCCGCCCGACTCCGAGGCCCGACAGTAGGGTCTCGAGCGTGGTGTCCTCGAAGGAGTCGCCGTAGCTCTTCTGGACGAGCGGCTCGGCGTCGGCCGGCTTCAGCTCGGGGACGATCCGCCACTCGTCGCTCCCTTTCGTGAGTTCGTCGTCCGAGTGCTGCACCCAGACAACGGGGACGCCTTCATTCCGGGCCTTCTCGACAAGGCTCCGGACGTTCGCTACGACCGCGTCGCGCTCGTGAGCACCCTCGACGACGCCATTCTGTACGTCGACGACGAGGAGGGCAGTCTTGGGCCGGTTCTTGAGTGTGGTCATAGTCCCAACTTACTCACCCTGGGGCTCTTCTGTCCAGCATCCCAGTCGTGTTCAAGCCGGAGATGTCTTCCTACTCCTTCTCGACGATGGGCACCAACGCATACTCTTTGAGCAAATGTCGTGGCAGAACGCGGGGAGTCTGTCACTTCGAGTGAGTTCCGGTTTGGCCGCTGTGCTGCTGACCTTGGCCGCGCTTCTTTACGCACCCATCGGACTCAGTGCGCAATCAACTGCGGGGATGGCCGTGAGAACCCATCTGCTCTTGGTGGTGGTCGTTGTGTCCGCGACCGGGACCTGGATCCTCACCATCAGACCGGACCGACGCGTACCGCGGCTCGTGTCAAGCGTTGCCGGCGGATTCAACGGCATCTGGATCTTCAGCGTCGTTGGACTACCCGTGGTTGTGGCCAGCCTTATCGCGATCGTTGTAGCAGCCATAGGTATGCCTCGACGACTAGCTGTCACTGTGGTCGCATTGGCATTAGTCGGTTGCTGTTTGGGACTGATTGTTGTGCGCCTTACCGAGCCGCCTGGAGAACATATCTTCGGCTGACACAGAAGGTGTCGCGGAACGTTGCCGCGTCGACCAGGGCTCAAAATGAAATGGGTTTGGCAATCACCAATCGACGTCTGAAGCTGCGGTCGGGCGAGATCGCTTGTGAGATATCGAGCTCGGACGCCGGCCAGATGGTTATCGGCATTCCGGGTCTGAGCGCAAACCTGCGCAGCTTCGACGTCATCTATGACGCGCTCGACGGAGAGCGCCATCGCAAGGTCGCTTTCGACCCTCGCGGCCGGGGCCACAGCAGCCGCACCGGGCCCGGCACTTACGGCTGGCCCGCGCATGCCAGGGATGTAATCGAGATCGCCGACCAGCTGGGAGCCAAGACATTTGATGTGATCGGCTGGTCGATGGGGGCCTGGATCGCCATGGTTGTCGCGAAGATGGCGCCTGATCGCGTCCGTCGGGTCGTGTTGCTGGACGCCGCCGGCCTGCCAGAGGAATCGATCAAGGTGCCCGTTTACGCAGGTCTTGACCGGTTGGCGACGGTCTTCCCCTCCCGCCAGGCGTTCATGGCGCTCGCCAGAACCCTGCCGCACTACCAGCCGTGGCCTCCTTGGGAGCGCCTGTTCGACTACGAGCTTGTCGACGTGGAGGGGGGCGTTTCGTTCAGGACCCAGAAGGCCGCGCCCTGGGAGGACGAGCAATATCGTCTCGGCCAGGACCCCTATGAGCTCTGGTCGGCGTTGACGATGCCCGTGCTCCTGGTGCGTGCTACGCAGCAGATTCCGCCCAACTTCGGCTTCCTGATCACCAAAAATGACTACGCGCGTTTCCTACGCGAGGTCCCGACCGCGGAAGGCGTTGAGATCGAGGCCAACCACTACACGGTGGGAATGGCGCCGGCGGCTGCGCGGGCCATAGCCGACTTCCTGGACCAGTAGCCCCCGGCCCCGCAGCAGCAACCGGCGGCAGGCCGCCGCGCGTCATAAGATTCAGGCGCTGGTGGGAACGGATTGAACGTCGCCGATCTGGTCTTTGGCGTCTGCCTCCTCGCGGGGGGCGCTCTCCTGCTGCTCACGCTTGTCCTCGATGACATCTTCAGCGGCTTGTTTGGAGCCATCCATCTCGGCTTTGACGTTGCCGGTGTGTCCCCGGCCCCCATGCTGCTCGGCTTCCTCGCTATGTTCGGCGTTGGCGGTCTTTTTGGACTCCACGGCCTTGGCGCAGGCGTCGGGGTGGCGACGCTCGCAGGAATCGTGGCCGGGCTGCTTGGCTCCGGCGTGGTCTTCGCCGCCTTCAAGGTCCTCAAGCAGGCCGAGTCGTCAGACACGTTCAGGCTCGAGGAGATGATCGGCTCGACCGGACG
>JBGQGI010000036.1:0-9861 GCA_041497375.1 Candidatus Dormibacteraceae bacterium
GTGCACGTCCTTGTACTTGCCGACCGCGATGTCCGTGACGGCGAGCGCGATGGCCGTAGTGAGCTTCTCCACGTTCACCGAGTGGCCGCGGGTGGCCGGGTCCCGCAGCTCGATTGCTGCGACGCTGGCCTTCACGAATCCGTCAAAGGCGGCCTGGTTCAGGTCTAACTGGGTCTGTCGGTCGATCGCGACCGCGGCCTGGCTGGCGATGGACTCGATCATCTCCAGGTCCTCCGTCCGGAAGCTGACCACCTCATCCGGGACGTTGGCGATGGTCAGCTTGGTCTCGAAGTTGCGCTTGGCGTTGATCAGCTGGACCGCGCCGACCACCTCGTTTCTGTGGTCGCGCATCGGAACCGTCAGCATCGACTTCGTCCGGTACCCGTACTGTGCATCGAATCCCTTTCCGCCCTGCGGTTTGCCGGGCGGGGGGTTGTAGGCGTCGTCGTAGATCTGGCTCATGTCATTCGTGACCGTGTATCCGACGACGCTCTTCTCGTCGACCGGAACCTTGAACGCCTGGTACGTGTTCTGGTCGATGGAGCCGTTCTGGCTCGCGCGGAGGGCGAGCTTCTGCTGACCGTCGTCACCGACCGTCTTCTCCTTCTCCCACAGGCTTGCGCCGTCGGCGTTGGTGAGCTGGCGCAGCGTCTTGAGGATGAACTGCTGGAGCTTCTCGATGTCCCTTTCGGCAGACAGCTTGATGCCGATTTGGGTGAGCTCCCTGAACTGCCGGTGCACGACGGCTTCCCGGAGTGCCACGCGAAGGAGCTCGCGCAGCGCTGCCGGCGCCGCATCCGCCGGTGGCCGTAGGACGCTCGATTCGAGTCTTGCCGGAGCGTGCTCACCTGGGCCGAGCGCGATCACTGCCGGGCTGATCACCGACGCCGGATCGCCGAAGGGCTCGCCCGTGAGCCCGAGCTCGGCTAGCACGGAGATGAAACGAGCGTTGTCGAGGCCAGGAGAGAGATAGATGTGGACCGAAGGCGCCGCTTTCACCGCATCCATCATCGCCCGTCAGAATTCTGCAGGTAAATCAGCCGAAGACCTTCCAGTGTGAGGAGGGGGTCGATGCTCTCGATAACGTGGGTGAGGCCTGCGACCAGCGCCGCCTGGCCCCCGGTCGCGATCACCTTCGCGGAACCGCCGAGCTCCGCGACCATGCGCTCGACCATCCCCTCGACCTGGGCGACGAACCCCCAGACGAGGCCCGATTGGATGGACATGACCGTGTTACGCCCGATCACCGAGTCCGGCGCCACCGGCTCGACCCGCCGCAGCATGGCCGTGTGGGAGACGAGGGCGTCCAGGGAGATCTCCACCCCGGGCGCGATGGCGCCGCCCAGGTAGTCGCCCTGCGCATTGATGGCGTCGTAGGTCACGGCCGTGCCGAAATCGATGACGATGATCGGCCCGCCATGCTTGGTGTAGGCGGCAAGCGCGTTGGCGATCCGGTCCGCCCCCACGTCCTTCGGGTTGTCATACCTGACCTTCACGCTGGTCTTGGTGCCGGGGCCGACCATGACCGGCTCGCATTTGAGGTAGCGCCTGGACGCCTCGATCAGCGCCGGGTTGAGATTGGGGACGACGCTGGCGATCACGACCCCGTCGACGACGCCCAGGTCAAAGCCCCGGAGGGTGAACAGCTGGCCGAGCTCGACCGCCATCTCGTCGGCGGTCCGCTCGCGGTGGGAGGTGACCCTCCAGTCGGCGACCAGCCGCTCGCCGTCGAACAGGGCAAGGGTCACGTTCGTGTTGCCGACGTCCACGGCGAGCAGCATCAGGAGGACTCTAGGCGAGTTAACGCGGGAGAGGGGGAGGGTGGTCCTGGCTCCACGCCAACAGCGCCACCGCCTGACGCCGAACTTCGAGCGCCTGCGCCGCCACCCGCTTGGGGTGGGGAGCCCCCACCAGGTCCCTTTTCACCAGTGAAGCCTCTGCGTTCCAGGGCGCCTTCATCGTGCCGCCCCGCACCTGACGGCCGACCTCCTGGTGGGCTTTCCGGAAAGGTTTGCCCGATCGGACCAGCGCCTCGGCGACGTCGGTGGCGAGCAGGCCCGGGTCGGCTGCCGCTGTGGCCAACCGGGCCCTGTCGAACTCGAGGTGCTTCACCAGCAGCGAGGCCGCACGCAAAGAGTCCAGGGCGTTGTCGACGGCGGCGAACAGTGCCGGCTTGTCCTCCTGGAGGTCGCGATCGTAGGCGAGGGGCAGGCCCTTCAACACAGTCGCCAGGGCCACCAGGCTGCCGATCGCCCTCCCCGAGCGTCCTCGCAAGAGCTCGGCGATGTCTGGATTCTTCTTCTGGGGCATCAGGCTCGACCCGGTCGCGATCTCGTCGGCCAGCCTGACGAAGCCGAACTCAGCACTCGCCCACAGCACGACGTCCTCGCCGAGGCGGCTCAAGTGGAGCGCGACGCCCATGCATGCATAAACGAGATCGAGGGCAAAGTCGCGATCCGCGACCGCATCAATGCTGTTGGCAGTGAGGCGCGGCAGCCCAAGCTCTTTGGCAACGACCTTGCGCAGCAATGGCAGTGTGGTTCCGGCCAGGGCGCCAGAGCCGAGAGGCAGCTCGTCGGCCGAGTCGTAAGCGTTACGGACCCGACCGGCATCGCGCAGCAGGGGCTCAGCATGGGCGAGGAGGTGGTGACCCACCGTGACCGGCTGCGCGCGCTGCAAGTGCGTGTAACCGGGCATGACCCATCCTGCGTGCGGGTCGGCCTGTGTGCCGAGTGCTTCGACCAGCGCAGCAATCTCAGCGGTGAGCTCGCTGGCCGCCGCACGGCAATAAAGGCGGAGGTCGAGGGCGACCTGGTCGTTGCGCGACCTGCCTGCATGCAGGGCGGCCCCAGCTGGCGTGATCTCCGTGAGCCGCCGCTCGACCGCCGAGTGGATGTCCTCGTCGGTGTCGAGGAACGCGAACGTGCGGGCATCAAGCTCTTTGCTGACGCGGCGCAGTCCTCGCTCGATGGCAGTCAGCTGTGAGGCCGAGATGATGCGGGCGGCGGCGAGCCCGCGGGCGTGGGCGATGCTGCCGGCGATGTCAAAGGGGTAGAGCTCGTAATCGGCGTCGAGCGAGGACGAAAAGCGCTCGAGCTCGACCAGGAGGCGGCGTTCGAAGCGCCCTCCCCAAAGCTTGTCGTTCGCGGTCGGGCGGGCTACTTTCCTAGCCGTTTGACTTCACCCAACAGACTGCCCAGGTCGCGGGCGTGGAGGCGACCCTGGACCTGCGCCGACGTGCGCACCCCCATCCCCCACAATTTGATGAAGCCTGCCGCAGCCGACTGATCGAACGCGTCACCTTTTCCATAGGTCGCCAGGGACAGCTGGTAAAGCTGCATCGGGCTCTTGCGTCCGACCACATGCGACGAGCCCTTGAACAGCTTCAAGCGCACGTCGCCCGTGACGTGGCGCTGCGTCTCGACGACGAACGCATACAGCGCATCCCTGAGCGGGCTGAACCACAGGCCGTCATAGACCATCTGCGCCCACTGCTGCGCGACCAGGTCCTTGAACCGCGCCACCTCCTTTGGCAGCGTGATGTCTTCGAGCGCCTGATGCGCTTGGAGCAGCAGCACGGCGGCGGGCGCCTCGTAGATCTCGCGTGACTTGATGCCGATGAGCCGGTTCTCGAGGTGGTCGATGCGGCCGACGCCGTTCTCGCCCCCAACCTTGTTGAGCGCCGTCACGAGGTCCAGCGCTCCGATCGCCTTGCCGTCTAGCGATACCGGCACGCCTTCTTTGAAACCGATCTCGACATAGGCCGGTTCGTCCGGACACTGCCGGGGGTCGCGCGTCCACGAATAGACGTCGGTCGGGGGTTCGGCCCACGGGTCCTCGAGCACACCGGCTTCGATCGAGCGGCCCCACAGGTTCTCGTCGGTCGAGTACGGGGAACGCGTGGTGACCGGGACCTCGATGCCGTGCTGGTTCGCGTACTCGATCTCGTCGTCTCGGTTCATCCCCCACTCACGTACCGGCGCGACCACCTCGAGCTCCGGCGCGAGCGCCGCCGTGGTGACGTCAAATCGCACCTGGTCGTTGCCTTTGCCGGTGCAGCCATGCGCGATAGCGCTCGCGCCTTCGCGGCGTGCCACCTCGACCATCATCGCCGCGATCAAGGGTCGACCCAGCGCCGTGGCCAGCGGATATTCCTTCTCATAGACGGCTCCGGCCTGAAGCGACGGCCATACGAACAGCTCGAGAAAGGGGATGCGGCCGTCGGCGACGTAGGCTGCCGACGCACCTACCTTCAGCGCGCGCGCCTGGATGGCGTCGAGGTCCTTCTTCTCGCCAAGGTCGACGGTGAACGCGATCACGTCCCAGCCCTTGTCCTTGAGCCAACGGATCGCGACCGACGTATCGAGACCACCCGAGTAGGCGAGGACGAGCTTGTTATTCGACATGGGCCAGAAGGTCTTTGAGCGCCTTGCCCGCCCCCCGCTTCCGGAGCACAGCGATGATCGTGTCGTCGCCCGCCACGGTCCCGGCGATGCCTGGGAGCGCGGCCTCGTCGATGCGGCGCGCGACAAGGTTCGCGGTGCCGGGAGGTGTCCTGATCACCGCGACCGGCTCGACAAACTCGACGGACAACACGAGCTCGCGGACCAGTGCAGCGGAACTCCGGTAGCCGCTGACTGAACGGACGAGGCCGAGCTCCTGGATGTCGCGCGAGATGGTTGCCTGTGTCGCACGCAAGCCACGTCGCGCTAGCGCCTCGGCCAGCTCCTGCTGGGTGTGAACGCCGCCTCGGTTTACAAGCGCAAGGATCGCCTGATGGCGCTGTCCCTTGGTAGCGGTCACCCGACGTCGAGGACCTGGTGCATGGTCGCTTGAGCTCGATCGATCTCTGCCGCGGTGATGATCAGGGGCGGCACGAGACGGATCGAGTTCTCGTCGACGGCGTTGATGATCAGCCCTGCCTCGAGGCACGACTGCTGGAATGCCTTGGCATGAGGCTCGGCGAACTCCGCGGCCTGCATCAGCCCGAGCCCTCGCACCTCTTTGGCGCCCAGCCCTTGAAGGACTCCGTTCAACAGCTCGCCCATCTCAGCGGCGTGGCCGACAAGGCCGTCGCGCTCGATCACCGCCAGCACGGAGAGGGCCACGGTGCACGCCAGCGGGTTGCCGCCGAAGGTGGATCCATGGTCGCCGGGCTCGAAAACGTCAGCTCGAGGCGAGGCGAGGCAAGCGCCGATTGGGAAACCGCCGCCAAGGCCTTTGGCGAGCGTCATCACGTCAGGAGTGATCCGGTGGTGCTGGTGGGCGAACCACTTGCCGGTGCGTCCGATCCCGGTCTGGACCTCGTCGAGGATCAGCAGCAGGCCCTTCTCGTCGCACCATTTGCGCACCCCGGCGAGGTAGCCATGAGCGGCGGGGATGATGCCGATCTCCCCCATCACGGGCTCGAGCATCACCGCGACAGTCCGCTCCGTGGTCGCAGCCTTGATGGCGTCGAGGTCGTTGTACGGCACGTGCACGAAACCGTCGGGCAGAGGCTTGAATGGGTCCGAGTATTTGTGCTGCCCGCCGGCAGTGACCGTTGCCAGCGTGCGGCCGTGGAAGGAGCCCTCGGCTGTGATGATCTCGAACGCGCCGTCGCGGTTTCGCGTTCCCCACTTGCGCGCGATCTTGATGGCGGCCTCGTTCGCTTCCGCGCCCGAGTTGCACACAAAGACACGTGAAGGAAACGAAAGCTCCACCAGGCGCCTCGCGAGCTCGACCTGCGGCCGTGTGAAGTACAGGTTGGACGTGTGGATCAGCGTGTGCGCCTGGCCGGTAAGCGCCCTGGCGATATCCGGATGGGCGTGGCCCAAGACGTTGACAGCGATACCGGCCACCAGGTCGAGGTACTCGCGGCCCTCGTCGTCGTACAGGAGGCAGCCTTCGCCGCGGACGAAGGTGACCGGCAGGCGCCTGCCGGTCTGCATCAGGTATTGCTCGGCGAGCTCAGGGGTGGTCGGCATTGGGCTAGGGCGTGACCATGGTGCCTATGCCCGCCTCAGTGAAGAGCTCGAGTAGGAGCGCGTGCGGCGTGCGGCCGTCGACTATGTGAGCTAGCGGCACACCGTCGAGGGCCCGCAGCGCCGCCTCGAGCTTGGGGATCATTCCGCCAGTCACCTCTCCCGAGTCGATCCGGTGCCGTGCGTCGTCCTTGGAAAGCACGGCGACGACGCGGCCGTCCACTCCGAGCACGCCAGGGACGTCGGTGAGGAGGATCAGCTTGTGGGCCTTGAGTGAAACAGCGAGCTCCGCGGCGACAGTGTCGGCGTTGATGTTGTACGCGTGGCCGTCGTAACCGAGGCCGATTGAAGCGATGACGGGGATGTAGCCCCGCCCCAATAGAGCGGTGATCGGCTCCTTGTTGACCTGGGTGACGCGGCCGACGAAGCCCAGCGCCTCGTTCAATGGCTCGGCGATGATGCAGGGCCCGTCCTCGCCACTCATGCCGACCGCCTGGCCGCCGAGCCGGTTGATGCTCGCGACGATGTCCGGGCTGACCTTCCCGGTGAGCACCATCTTCACGACCTCCATGGTCTTTTCGTCGGTGACCCGAAGGCCCTTTTTGAAGGTGGCCTTGATGCCGAGACGCTCGCTCATCGCGGTGATCTCGGGCCCGCCGCCATGCACGAGGACCGGCTGCATGCCGACGTAGCGCAGCAGCACGATGTCGAGCAGCGTCGCGTCTCTGGCCTGCTCGATCGCATTGCCACCGACCTTGACCACGACGATCTGGCCGTGAAATCGCTTGATGTAGGGCAGCGCCTCGACCAGGACTTTTGCTCGCTCTTCGACGGTCAGCGTCATGTCGTGTAGTCCGCGTTGATTCGCACGTATTCCTCCGAAAGGTCACAGCCCCAGGCTTCGGCGCGGCCGTCCGCCAGCCCAAGGGTGGCCACTATCTCGATCTCCGGCTGCTCGAATGCGCGCCGCACGGCCGAGAGGTCCACATTGACCCCCGCGCCCCTTTCGAACACGACCAACCCACCCACGCTGAGGTGAAGCTTGTCGAGCGCAAGCTCCGCGCCACTGTAACCGAGCGCGCACACGATCCGGCCCCAATTGGGATCCCCACCGTGGACCGCGGTCTTGACCAGGCTCGAGGAGGCCACCGCGCGCGCGGCGGTTCGCGCGTCAGCGTCTGAAAGGGCGTCCACCACCCGGACGCTGATCAGCTTGCTGGCCCCTTCACCATCGCTGGCGACCGCGCGAGCCAGCTGGCGCGCGACCTCGAGAAGCGCATCCTCGAAAAGCTCGGCCTCGACGCTGCCGGCTCGAATCGCCTGGTTGCCCGCGGCGCCGTTGGCCAGCATCAGGAAGGTGTCGTTGGTGGAGCTGTCGCCGTCGATAGTGACCTGGTTGAAGCTGCGATCCGCGATTGGCTTGACGAGCTTGGCCATCAACCCAGACTCGACATTCGCGTCGGTCGTGATGTAGGCGAGCAGCGTGCCCATGTTCGGATGGATCATTCCCGAGCCCTTGCACATGCCGCCCACCCGAATGGTGGTGCCGGCGATGTCGACCTCGAGCTGCGCGGTTTTGGGCACAGTGTCGGTGGTCATGATGGCGCGGGCGGCGCGTTCGCCGCCATCGTGGCTCAGCTGAGCGCATGCCTCTGAGATTCCGGTTTTGATCGCCGCCATCGGGAGGTAGCGACCGATCACGCCGGTCGAGCTGACCAGCACCTGGTGAGGATCGAGGTCAAGCCGGTCCGCTGTGAGCTTGGCCATGAGCAGGGCGTCCTTGAACCCCTGGGCGCCAGTGCATGCATTCGCGTTGCCGGAGTTGATCGCCAGAGCGCGGACGCGGTTGTGCTGCAGGTGCAGCTGATCGATAACGACCGAGGCCGACTTCACTTTGTTGGTCGTGAAGACGCCGCCCGTGTCGCAGCCATGCTCAGACTGGATGACGCAGAGGTCATCGCGCTGCGCGGTCGGAATCGCAGTCGCGCCGGTCGTGAAGGCCTTTATCCCGCAGGCCGCGGTGCCGGCGCGGAAACCGCGAGCGAAGGTCACGGCCATTGAACTGGCATCTCCAGGGCTGTCTTTCGGTCGAAGCCGAAAGCGATGTTGAAGCACTCGACTCCCTGGCCGGACGCGCCCTTGACCAGGTTGTCGAGGGCGCCGGTCACGACCGCCTTCTGGCCCTGGGCAGCGACGTTCACGAGGAAGAGATTCGAATGGCTCGCGAGCTTGGTGGTCGGGCTCTGGGCGAGAACCCTGGTGAAGGGCTGGTCCGCGTAGAACTCGACGTAGGTCTCGTTGAGCTCGGCGAGGGAGCCTTTGAGGTCGAAGTAGCAGGTGACGAGGATCCCTCGAGTCATCGGCACCAGGTGGGGCACGAACGTGACCCGCAGTCCGTTGGCGTTGAGCGCGCCCAGCTCCTGGGTCACCTCGGGCAGGTGGCGATGGCCGTTGATCGCGTAAGCGCCGATCGACTCGTTGACCTCGCTGAAGTGGGCGCCGATGCCAGGAGACCGGCCCGCCCCGCTGACGCCGGACTTGGCGTCGATGACGATGTCAGAACCGACCACGCCCGCCGCGACAGCAGGCGCGAGCGCCAGGATCGAAGCGGTCGAATAACAGCCGGGTACGGCAATGAGCTCGGCATCTTTGAGCTCTCGCTCGTGCAGCTCGGGCAACCCGAGCACCGCTTCGCCCAACAGGTCAGGGGCCGGGTGCTCCTGCTTGTACCAGACGGGGTACTGAGCCGCGTCCTTGAGCCGGAAGTCGGCGCTCATGTCGATCACGCGTGCACCGCCGGCGAGCCAGGCCCGTGCTTTGCTCGCACCGACATTGTGAGGAAGGCAGCTGAACACCACATCGATACCGTCGAGCTCAGGTTCTGAGCGGAAGGTGCCCTCGAGGTCGAGCAGAGGAAACACCGCCGAAAATGGCTGCCCCGCGAACGTGCGTGAGGTGAGCTGGGCCAGCTCCACGCCGGGGTGCCGCGCCAGGAGATGGACAAGGGTCATCCCGGCATAGCCGTTGGCCCCAGCGACAGCTGCTTTTACTGTCCTTCCCACGAGCGCATGAGTATACAAGGGGACTGCATAAACATCCGCGCTAGAGAAAGGGCGGCTAGGCGAAGCTGCTAGTCCGGTCCGCGCGGCGAAGGCCCGAAAGTAACTGTCGGCGGGATCGTGACCATGCGCCCATCCTCGCCACGCAGGATCTGCCATCCGCCCTCATGCACCATCCAGTGGTGGCGGTAGCAGAGCAAAGCAAGATTCGGCATCTCGGTCGGACCGCCATGAATCCAGTGGTCCAAGTGATGTCCTGACGTCCAGCTCGCCGGCCGGTCGCAACCGGGCCACACGCAGTGCTGGTCGCGGGCATTAAGCGCCTTGCGCATCGGTGCGGAGATCTTCCGCTTGGCCCGCCCGACGTCGATGACCATCGAGTCCGAGTCGAGAAGGATCCGGGTCAACGAGCAATCGCAGGCCAGCCTCTCGACCGCCTTGGCGGAGATGGGAAGCGAGAACTCCAGCTCCGCAGCCGTTGCGCCGTCGAGTCCCTTCAGGGTCTCGAGCGAGGTGGTCACCTGGAGGTGGGTGCGCTGGCTGCCGTTCTGCGGCACCAGCCCGTTGTCGAGATGGTGCCAGGCAACGTCAACCAGGGCATCCGCCATCCGCCGGTCGTAAGGCCGGTGGTCATCGGCGCCAGAGCGCCGCGCCAGTGGCTCCAGCACCGTCCGAATCACGGCGCCACTCTCGGAGTCAAAGACACCATTCACAAAGACCGCCCCACTGTCCTGGTCGGTGCTGATGCGCAGGCTGCGGTTCTCGACCAGGTCAGCCTCGCTCGCCGCATAACCCTGGGGGTCTGCGGCATGCCGGAGATGACGGCAGATGTGGTGGAA
>JBGQGI010000037.1:0-9520 GCA_041497375.1 Candidatus Dormibacteraceae bacterium
TCACTTCGATGGCGATAGACAGGTACTCATACCCCTTCACGGCAATCGTCGGCCAGGAGCAGATGAAGCTCGCCCTTGTGCTCAACGCGATCAACCCCGCCATCGGCGGCGTGTTGATTCGCGGTGAAAAAGGCACTGGCAAGTCGACGGCGGTCCGGGCCCTCGCGAAGCTGCTGCCGGAGCAACAGGTGGTCGAGGGCTGCCACTTCGGCTGCCACCCTGACGACCCCGAGGACTTCTGCCTCGACTGCCGCGAGCGCGCGAAGCATGGGGAGCTCCCTGTCACCACCCGCCGCATGCGTGTCGTGGAGCTGCCGATCAACGCGTCCGAGGACCGCGTGGTGGGAACCATCGATCTGGAGGCTGCTCTAAAGGAAGGCTCGCGCCGATTCGAGCCCGGCGTATTGGCCGAAGCCAACCGCAACATCCTCTACGTCGACGAGGTGAATCTTCTTGACGACCACATCGTGGACGTCCTGCTCGACGCCGCCGCGATGGGCATCAACACGGTCGAACGGGAAGGCGTCTCGGTGTCACACCCCTCTCGATTCATCCTGATCGGCACGATGAACCCGGAGGAAGGGGAGCTGCGCCCGCAGCTGCTCGACCGATTCGGACTGTGCGTGGACGTGGAAGGCATACGCGACATCGACCAGCGCGTCTCCATCGTCGAGAAGCGGGCTGTGTGGGAGGACGACCCGATGAAGTTCTACCAGCAGCACGCCGAATCCGAGCAGGACGTTCGATCGCACATCGCCGAGGCGATCTCGACGTTTCCCGAGGTCGAGCTGCCTCGCGAGATCCTGCGTCTCATCGCTCAGCTCTCGATCGCGCTCGAGGTCGACGGGCACCGATCCGACCTGGTTTGCGCCCGTGCGGCCCAGGCGAAGGCGGCGTACGACACCAAGGACAGGGTGGGTCCGGGCCAGGTCGGCGAAGTCGCCGAGATGGTCTTCGCACATCGGGTTCACTCGGTTCCCTTCGGCAAGGGTGGGCCGAACCTGTCGGAAGTCATCGCCCGGATGATCGGCTAAGACCGGCTCGCGATCGCAACCGGCCAGACCTCGCAGACACGGAACTAGACTGGTCCGCAATGTCGTCGGCTTCCCGAGAACCCAATCTCGTGCCGCGTCGCGCCGCCGAGCTCCTGGGGCGGATCGAAGAGAACGTCCACCGCGTCATCGTCGGCAAGGACAGGGTGGTTCGTCTTGCCGCGGCGGGCCTCGTCGCGGGCGGCCATGTTCTGCTGCAGGACCTCCCAGGCACTGGAAAGACGCTCCTTGCGCGGGCGCTCGCCACGTCGGTGGGCGGGACGTTTCGCCGGATCCAGTGCACGCCCGATCTTCTGCCTTCTGACATCACAGGCTCCAGCGTCTTCAATCAGAAAGACCTGAGCTTTCAGTTCATCCCCGGCCCTGTGTTCGCCAACATCGTCCTGGCTGACGAGGTCAACCGCGCGACGCCGCGCACGCAGTCGGCGCTGCTGGAAGCGATGGGCGAGGGGCAGGTCACCGTCGAGGGCGTGACGCGCACGCTCGAGCGCCCATTCTTCGTCGTCGCCACGCAGAACCCCGCCGAGTTTCATGGCACGTACCCGCTGCCGGAATCGCAGCTCGACCGTTTCATCCTCGCCGCCGAGATGGGCCCGCCGACAGACGAAGAGGCGATGGAGGTGCTCGCCCGCCGCGAGCACGGGGATCCGATTGCCGACCTGCGGGCGGTTGTGAGCCTGGCCGAGGTGGTCGAGCTCCAGGATGCCTGCCTGAAAGTCGTGGCCGCGCCGGCGATCCGGACGTACATCGTGTCGCTGCTCCACGCGATCCGTTCGCGCGACGAGGTTCTGTTGCCCGCGAGCATGCGGTCGGGCGTGTACCTGCAGCGCGCCGCACAGGCCTGGGCCCTTTTCGAGGGCCGTGACTTTGTGCTGCCTGACGACGTCAAGCTCCTGGCGCTTCCGGTCCTGTCGCACCGGCTTGGCATGCGCGGCCGGTTCAAGGCGGCAGGCGTGGTCGAACAGGTGGTCGCGTCATTGCCCCTTCCACCGTTGAGGCAGCACTGATCGGTCCAGGACATACAGCCGGAGATGCCGACCGGATCTTTGGAGCCCATGCGGCCCGATCCGGATGTTAGGGGGCCCGTCCCGCCGTCGTCACGCATCTGGCGATGCGCTCCTAGTCGGGCCACCCCTGCCTGCGGCTCGGACCACCTGGATCTCCAAATCTCTCGGCCGGCACTCCGGCCGCATGTCCCCAACCTGGCGCTTGGCCGGCGCGTTGGCGGTCGCTGCCGCCGTCTTCTACTACGGCACGACCTCCGAGGTCGCGTGGCTGTTTCTGCTTGCTTACTGGATTGCGGCCATGGTCGTGGCCGCCTACGTCTACGCCAGTTGGAACTGGCGCGGGCTCAGGGCGGACCTCGGACTGGGCGGCGCCACGTCTGGTTCAGACTCTCCGCTCGAGGCGCTTCCGGAACAGCTGCTCCGCAGCGGCCCCCTGCCGGAACCGGTTTTCGAAGGGGACCAGGCAGACATCGAGCTCAGGCTGACCACAACGGGAGGCGCGCGGGGACCCGCACGCCTGTCGGGCTCCATTAGCGGGGCGGAGGTGGGGGCGGCAACCGGTTTGGTGCCGAGGTCCGGCTGGGTCGAGCGACGGACCGTTGGTCCCCTGGGGCGTGGCGCCATCGTGGCGAGCAACTGGGTCCTGGAATCGAGCGATCCCCTCGGCTTCTTCCGGTTTCGGCGGAAGGGCGCGAATGGAGAGATCGGTCTCGTCCTCCCACGATTCATGTCGCTGAGCTCAGTGCCCCTGGCCCGGGAGCTGGAGGCCAGCGTTTCAGCGCCGCGCGCCGGATCCGGGACGGAGCTGTTCGGGGTTCGCGAGTACCGGCCCGGCGATCCGCTGCGGCGCATCCACTGGCGGTCAAGCGCTCGCCTGGGTGAGCTGGTGGTGCGCGAGTACGAGCCGCCGGGGGTACAAACGCTCGGCATCTTTTGCGATCCGAACCCGCCTACGCGCGAGATTGCCGACCAGGTCGCGCGGCTGGCTGCATCTGAGGCATGGGACTGCATCCGGGGGGGCGGCCGCGTCTTGCTGTGGGCGCCTGGCCTCGAACCGAGCAAGCCAAGCGAGGCCCGATCCCTGTGGGCGCTTCTCGAGTGGTTGGCGAGATATCCGGCGCCGGCAAGCGGGGAGGACATGGCTCCATCGGTGACTGATGCGGTAGGAGTCACAGGCGGGGGCAACGCGGTGCTCATCGAGGCCCTTGAGACCGTCAAGCATCGTGGCGGGCGGATCAGGGCTTGGGTCGTGGGTGATGCCGAGCTGGAACTTGAAGCTCCCATTCAGCGGGCAGGGACGGTTTGGCCGCTTTGAGGCTCCCAGCTTTCCTGAAGCTGCCGGCCTCGCCGGTCGAGAACTCCCTCGAGGGCCGGGTCTTCGTCTTCTGCGGCTTTGGCGTCGCGGGGATCGCCGTCGCGATCTACGGCCAGGACTATCTCGTTCCCGCTGTCGGCGTCTGCGTGGCGGCGATCGGCCATGTCGTCAGCTATCGCGGTCGGCACACAAGGCGCCGCCTGGCCGGCCAGCTCCTTGTCGCGGGTCTCGTCATGGCCGCACTTGCCTACTTCCTCGCCGACTCGGTGCTGGCGATCTTCGGCGGCATCCTGCCCCAGGCGAACTTCGCGATCCTTCTCGTGGCGGTCACGAGCTTCGACCTCAAGACTCGCCGCAACTGCTATTCGAGTCTGTGGATCAGTCTGGCCATCCTCTACCTGGCGGCCGTCTTCGCCTGGGACTATCCATTCGGCATCCTGGTTGCGCTCTGGGCCGTTTGCCTTGCGGGCTTCTGGGCGACGTCGCACCTGCGCCGCCTCGACGCCAAGGTCGCCGGGCCGATTCGGCCTCTCGCTTTTGGTCTGGTTGGAGCCTTTGTGCTCGGCCTCGCCGCCTTCATCTTCATTCCCCAGCCGACCGCCTTCGCACCGACACCGCTGGTGGTTTCGCTTCCGAACTTCACAAGCTTCAAGGGCGAGCTCGAAAATCCTGCTCTGCCACTGGTCCAGATCAGCGGCGATCCATCGGGCGCCACCAACAGCGTCGACCTTCATTTCCGCGGCAGGCTTGGCGACGCGCCGGTGATGTACGTTCGAACTGGCGCTCCCGCCTACTGGCGCGGCCTCGTTTTTGACAGCTACCGGGCCGGCCAGTGGACGGCATCAAATCGCAGCTTCGTCACTTTCCAGCCTTACATCCAGCCGCGGTTCCTTCCGCCGGCGCCCCCACACAACCTCGGCACCTTCGCCCAGGTCTTTCGGGTCGTGAGGACCTTGCCCGGCGTGATCAGCGCGGCGTACCCGATCGAGAGCCTCTATGCGCCAGTCGCGGCCCTGCGCGAAGACGCTTTCGGGACGTTCCGTACACCAGACGTCCTCCGACCCGGGCAGACCTACTCGGTCGTCTCATATCTCCCCAATCTTTCTGCCGAGGAGCTGCAGCAGGACCTGCACGCGACGGCCCCTCCGAACGGCAACGCCGAGTACCTCGATCACGCTTCACTTTCGGAGCGGGCGCACCAGCTCGCGCTCACGGCAGTCAAGGGTCACGAAGACACCCAGTACGAGACCGTGATGGCGCTGACCAACTACCTTCAGCAGAACTTCAGCTACTCGCTGCAGCTGGGGCACGTGCCGCCGGGTCAGGATCCCGTCGACTGGTTCCTTTTTGACGCCAAGATCGGCTACTGCGAGCAGTTCGCGACCGCCGAGACCCTGATGCTGCGCAGCCTGAACATCCCGGCGAGGCTCGCGACCGGCTACTCGACCGGCGACTACGACCCCGTCCTGAACCAGTCGATAGTGCGCGAGCACGATGCGCATGCCTGGGTGGAGGTGTGGTTCGCCGGTCACGGCTGGGTGCCTGTCGACCCGTCGCCAGGCTTTGCCGCGCTGCCGGCCACCAAGTTCCCGAATCGCTGGGCGGCCGCCGGCCTCGCCAGCCTCATCCCGCACCTCTCGATCGGCGCTCCGCTCGCCGCCCTGGGTTCGCTGGGCGTGCTCGCGGCGATCCCGCCGGCCGTCGCGATCGCGCTGGTGGTCGTCGTTCTGTGGGCCTGGTTTCGCACACGACGATGGGGGGAAGGAGTCCGCGCAGCGCCAGGCGAATCGGAGCTGCTGCGGCTCTATGAGCGCGTCCAGCGACGGCTGCGGCGGCGCCGGGCGCCGCCGGAAACGCCGCTCGAGTACCAACGTTCGGCGCGAGCCGGTCCCATCGAGCCGCTGCTCGATGAGTTGACCGAGGCGGTCAATGAGGGCGTCTATGCGGGAAGATGGCCGGGATCAGAGCGCGTGCGCGAGCTGGAGAAGCGGCTGCGCTGAGCCGTCGCCGGAGGTGCGTTGACGAAAGGGGGCAGCGTGATGTCGGTTGAGACTCGGTACCTCGACTACGCCGGCCGCGACGACGTTCTGAGCGGCGGCGTGAAGATGATCCCTATACGGACCCCGAAGGGTGATTTCAAAGTTTGGACAAAGCGTGTCGGCAACAACCCTACGGCCAAGGTGCTGCTGCTTCACGGGGGGCCGGCCGCGACTCACGAGTACTGGGAGGCTTGTGACAGCTATCTCCCGGCGGCGGGCATCGAATATTTCTACTACGACCAACTGGGATCTGCGTACAGCGACCAACCGGACGATCCTGATCTATGGACCATCGAGCGATTCGTCGATGAGGTGGAGCAGGTACGGCTCGGACTCGACCTGAACCGCGACAACTTCTATCTCATGGGACATTCATGGGGCGGCGTTCTTGCGATCGAATACGCGCTCCGTTTTCAACAGCACTTGAAGGGCCTGGTGATCTCCAACATGATGGCCAGCATCCCGGCCTACAACGAATACGCCAACACGGTGCTCAAGCCGGGCATAGATCCTGTGGCGATGGCTGAGATCGAACGAATCGAGGCGACTGGAGAGTTCACACAACCTCGCTATATGGAGCTGCTGATGCAGCATCACTACGTTCACCACGTGTTGCGAATGCCTGCAGACAAATGGCCCGATCCCGTCAATCGAGCGTTCGCAAAGATCAACTACCCGCTCTACACGTTGATGCAAGGCCCGAGCGAGCTCGGCGCAAGTGGGAAGTTGGTCGACTGGGACCGCATCGCGGACCTCCACCGGATCAGCGTGCCGACCCTGGTGGTCGGAGCGACTCATGACACCATGGACCCGGCCCACATGAAAATGATGGCCGGCCTCTTTCCCAAAGGCCGCTTCCACCTTTGCCCAAATGGCTCTCACATGGCTATGTACGACGACCAGGAGACCTACTTCGAAGGTCTGATCAGGTTCATCCGAGCAATCGAGCGAGACGGAGGCGACAAACCTTAGCGGGTGGCTTCGTCGGGCGACCTCGTGGTCTCGATCCAGCTCTTCGCGGGACCTAAACGTCCGAGGAGAAGTGGCATGCGGCCAGGTGGTCGCGGAGCTTCTCCTCCAGCGGCGGTTCGGTTTCGGCGCAGGGAGTCGGCACCCGCGCGATCGGACAGCGGGTGTGGAATCGACAGCCTGAGGGCGGGTGAAGCGGCGACGGAATCTCGCCCGTCAGCTCGACCAGTCGCCGGCCACGTTGGATCTTGGGGTCGGGAACCGGGATCGCTGAAAGCAGCGCCTTTGTGTACGGGTGCTTCGGGTTGGTGTAGGTCTGAGTGCTGTCAGCTACCTCCACGATCTTGCCGAGGTACATCACCATGACCCGGTCGCTGATGTGACGAACCACGGAGAGGTCGTGGGCGATGAACAGGTATGTGAGCTTCAGCTCGCGCTGCAAATCCTCGAGCAGGTTGACGATCTGAGCCTGAATTGAGACGTCAAGGGCGGATATCGCCTCGTCGCACACGATGAGGCTCGGGTTGAGCGCCAGGGCTCGCGCGATCCCGATCCGCTGTCTCTGGCCGCCGGAGAACTCGTGCGGGTAGCGGTTGTCGAAGTTGGGGTTGAGGCCGACGAGACGCAGCAGCTCCTGGATCCGCTGATCGCGGGCACGGCCCCGCATGACTTTGAAGTTGTCGAGTGGTTCGGCGATGATGTCGCCCACCGTCATGCGCGGATCCAGCGACGCGAAGGGGTCCTGGAAGATGACCTGCAGCTGACGGCGCTGCTGCCGAAGCTTCTCGCCGCGCAGTTTGGTCAGCTCGACGTCGCCGATGAAGATCTTGCCGGAGGTCACCGGGAGCAGCTGCGTGACCAGCCTTGCCAGCGTTGACTTGCCGCAGCCTGACTCGCCTACCAGGCCGAGCGTCTCCCCCTGGCGAATCTCGAAGCTGACCCCGTCGACCGCTTTGACCGATTGGCCGATACCCGCAGGAAAATGCTTTACGACGTTCTCGACGCGCACGAGCGGCTTGGCGTCTGAAGGCCTCGATGACAATCTCGCGATGGCCGGGGTCGACGCCATCAGATCTCTTCTCCCGGGCGTACGCCGGAGCCGGCGCCAGGATGGATGTCGATCAAGCTGTCCGCGCCCATCTCCCGTCGGGCGCGATCCATCGTCACCCAGCAGGCTGCGCGCTGATCGGGCCCGACGTCGAGGAGCTTCGGCTCCTTGGTGAAGCACTCTTCGATCCGAAACGGACATCGCGGGTGAAAGCGGCAGCCGGACGGTGGATTCGCCAGGTCCGGCGCCATGCCCTCGATCGAGCGCAGGCGCTCGTGGCGAAGGGCATCGACCCGCGGGATCGATTTGAGCAGCGACCAGGTGTAGGGGTGCTGCGGGCTGTCGAAGATTTTCTCGACCGGCCCTTCCTCGACGATCTGACCCGCGTACATCACCATCACGCGCGAGCAGAGCCCAGCGACCACTCCCATGTTGTGGGTGATCATCACGATCGCCGTGCCCAGCTCGCGGTTGAGGTCGGCAAGCAGCTCGAGGATCTGCGCCTGCACGGTGACGTCCAGGGCGGTTGTCGGTTCGTCCGCCAGGAGGATGGCCGGCGCGTTTGCAAGGCCCATCGCGATCATCGCCCTCTGCCGCATGCCTCCGCTCAACTGGTGCGGAAAGTCCTTGACGCGACTCTCTGCAGCAGGGATGCGCACCTTCGTCAGCAGCTCGATCGTGCGTGCGTGTGCGTCCGCCTTCGATTTGCCATGTGCCCGCATCGCCTCGTCAACCTGGAATCCGGTGCGCAGGACCGGATTGAGCGAGCTCTGCGGGTCCTGGAAGATCATCGCAATGTCGCGGCCGCGGATCTGGCGAATTTCCTCATCGGTCATCTGAAGCATGTCCTGGTTGCGGAATAGGACTTCGCCACCGACGATGCGGCCTGGTTCCGGCACCAGCCGGAGGAGCGAAAGCGCGGTCACGGATTTTCCGCTGCCCGACTCACCGACGATGCCCAGACTCTCACCGGGGTAGAGGTCGAAGCTCACGCCGTCGACGGCCTTGATGATTCCGTCCGGCATTGCAAATTGCGTGCGTAGGTCACGCACCTGCAGGATCGGGGTGGGCATGTCTTTTTCCTGTGCCTCAGTAACGAACGCGTGGATCGATGAACGTGTATGCGATGTCGACGGCAACATTCGCCGTGACGATCAACAACGCGCCAAACAGCACGGTGCCCATCACCAAGGGGATGTCGAGGTTGAAGATTGCGTCGACTGCCTGTTTTCCGATCCCCGGCCACGCGAACACTGTCTCGATGACCACGACACCGGCGAGAAAGTAGCCCAAGTCCATACCAAGCTGGGTCACGATCACCGTCAGGGCGTTTGGTAGTGCGTGCCGAAACATGACAGCTCCTGGTTTGACCCCTTTGGCCCTGGCCGTGCGGATGTAATCCTTGGGGAGGATGTCGAGCAGCACTGCACGGAGCAGCCGGGCATAGTAGCCGGCGCCTCCAAGTCCCAGGGTGAGGGCTGGCAGTAACAGGTACTGCGGCGCCCCATCCCCGTAGCCCCCCAAAGGCAGGATGGGGATCACAGCCCCGAACACAAAAAGGAATATGAGGCCGAGCCAGAACGGTGGGGCGGCCAGGGTCACGAAGGTGAAGACCATCGTGATCCGATCCCAGATGCTGCCTGGTCGGGTAGCGGCCAGGATGCCGATCGGCAGCCCGATGACGACCTCCACGAACACGCCGGCAATGGCCAGCTCGGCGGTGGCGGGGAATCGCTGCAGGATCGCGGGGAGGACCGGGGCCGAGTAGCGGTACGAGTAGCCAAAATCGAGGTGAAGCACCCGCCAGAGGTAGTCCGCGAACTGGATGTAGACCGGACGGTCGAGGCCCAGCTGGTGGTGGATGATCGCGATCGAGGCCGGGGAGGCATTCGAACCTGCGTATAGCCGCGCAGGGTCGCCCGGGACCAGGAAAGCGATGATGAAGGTCACGACGGCGACTCCAAAGAGCACCAAGACCATCCAGGCGAGCCGCCGGATGATGTAACGGGTCACCGAGCTCCTTGAAGGGTCATGGGAGGGGAGCCGAAGCTCCCCTCCCAATTGAGTTCATTTACCGCCTGTCACCCAGA
>JBGQGI010000038.1:0-9337 GCA_041497375.1 Candidatus Dormibacteraceae bacterium
GAGGTGATGACCGGCGAGCAGATCCGGAGCCTTACCTTCGCCGAGGAAATCGACTTGGCGATCGCGTGCGCAACCTTCACCCCGCGTCCTGGGCAGAAGTAGGTGCGCACCATTGTCGAATCGGCGAGCGTCGCCCATTGGGTGGTGAAGCGCCCTGACGTCGCCACCACCGGCCGCTGCCAGAGCTCCTCGAAGTTCCGCGCGTAATCGGCGGCGACACTTGGTGACGCGATCGTGAACGAAACGTTTTCCTCACGCGTGAAGGAGTCGTTGGTCCAGTTCATCGAACCGCTCAGTACTGCTGCTTGCGGCATGCCGGCATCGCGCACCACGTACTTGTGATGCATCAGGTCGGGGACGCCCTCCACCGGCTTGATCGCAATTCCCATCGCTTTCAGCTGGTCGATGAAAGCCCAGTCGACCTGGGCGGGGGGCGGCACTGGGATCGGGCCGGGATGGTCGTGGTTGAACATCAAGCGCACGGCGACGCCGCGCTTCAGCGCTGCGTCAAACGCTGCGAGAACGGTGGTCGATGCGGCGGCCTCCAGGCGCAGGTCGTAGATGGCGATGTCGATGGTCTTCGTCGCGCCACCGAGGAAACCGGCGACCCTCGCTGCGACCGAATCTGAGGTCTGGCCCCCGTCAGTCAGAAAGAAGAAGTCGGTCGATGGAATCGCGGCTATCGCGACGCCTTGACCTCTGGCTCGCCCGGGTCCTCACTCGGTTCGTCGATTCCGACCGGCAAAGGCCTCGTCGCCATCGCGGCGGCCTCCTCAGGATCGTCGGTGATCGTCATCAGGTCCATGTCTTGCGGTGAGATGGCTTTGCGGCCGAGGACGATCTTGCGCATCCAGTCGAGCAAGCCGGTCCAGTACTCGGTACCGAAGAGCACGATCGGAAAGTGCTCGATCTTGCCAGTCTGCGCCAGGGTCAGCGACTCGAAGAGCTCATCCAGCGTTCCCAGCCCGCCCGGAAAGATGACGAAGCCGCGAGCGTATTTGACGAACATGTTCTTGCGGACGAAGAAGTAGCGGAACTCGACGCCGAGGTCGACGTACGCATTCAGCTCCTGCTCGTCGGGCAGCTCGATGTTGCAGCCGACCGAAAGGCCGCCTGCCTCCTGGCAGCCGCGGTTGACCGCCTCCATGATCCCGGGGCCACCGCCGGTGATCACTGCAAAACCACGCCGTGCCAGGGCAGCCCCCAGGGCGCGGCCGGCGGCGTAGTAGGGGTCGTCGGGGGTCGCGCGTGCCGAGCCGAAGACGGTGACGGCCGGCCCGACCTCGTTGAGAGCGTCGAAGCCTTCGACAAACTCGGACAGGATTCGCAGGACGCGCCACGGGTCCGCGTGATGAGCCAGCTCCTCGATGGTGCTGCGCTCGAGCAGCATCTTGTCCGCGGGCGGACGCTGGGACGGAACGACAAGGCGGCCGGCGCGGCGGCGGTTCGGCACCCTGCCTAGGACTCCCGCTCGACGGGGTCGCTTGACTCCGGGGGCTTTTCGTCCTCAGCCGAGTCGCCCGAGCCGTTGGTATCAGAGGCGGCCGGCCCCGGCTCCGACGCCCCACCGGCGACCTCCACAGCGAGGCGTTTGCGCTGGGCGGCACGGGATTTCTTGCTGCTGGCGACCTGCACCGGTTCTATCTCGGTGCGCGACTCTTCGGTGCTCGCCATGTCGGTGGTCCCGTTGCCCGCGGCGGGTAAGGCTGCCGTCGCAATCCTGTCGGGCAGCTTGGACGTCGAGTGATCGGGCATCTCGAGCAGCTGGTCGAGGTGGGCGCGAAGGGAGGCGACCTCCACCTCGAGCTCGTGAACCCGGCGCCGGTGGCGCATGTGCTCGGTGAAGTGGTGCAGCCCGTCCATCCAGTGATAGAGGGTCCCGGCGATCAGGAAGAAGGCGAGAGGCACGACCGCCACGGTCCAGAGGGGGATGCCATTGATATGGAACACCGACCAGTGGACGTCCACGTTGGCGAGGTTGCTGTAGCCGAAAACCGTGGTCGCGACCCCGATGAAAAGGCCGACGATCAGCGAGCTAGCCAGCAGGAAGCGCTGCCATAGATGGTTCAAATCGGCACCGGGCCGAAGGTTAACCGGTTTGCGCCAGGGTCGCTAGTTATTGAGGCTTAATCGACACGCTCGAGGACCATGACGGGGATCTTGCGGTTGGCCTTCTTCCGGTACTCGTTGAAGGCAGGCATTTTCGCGGCGTGGTTCTGATAGAGCCGCTCGTAGTCGCCATCGCTTGCCTCGCGGGCGCGGGCCTTGAACCTCTCGCCGCCGATCTCGACGGTGACCTCGGGATGGGCCTTCAGGTTGTGGTACCAGTTGGGGTGGGTCGGAGCGCCGCCCTTGGAGGCGACGACCACATACTTGTCGCCGTCGCGGGAGTAGACGACGGGGCTCTCATGCACCGCGCCCGACCTGGCGCCCTTGGTGGTGAGGATCACAAGGTCACGGCCTTCGAAAGGACCGGCGGGGGCCTTCCCATTGTTTTCCCGGAGATGTTTGATCAGGTTGCGGTTGAAGTCTTGGTATGTGCTGCTCATGAATAAGGCATACCCGAAATGCCAACCCACCCATTCCACCTGCCACATATAGTTCCGGCGTGGCGCCACCCCCTCCTGCCCGTCGGCGAGGATTTGACTGGTCGACCGCCTCGATCGCCCTGTCGATCGTGGGGGCCGCCATCTCGATCGCGGACCGTGGGCTGTTCCTGATCGGGGTCATCGTGTTTGTGGCGGGTTTGATGGTGGGCGTGGTGGGCTGGAGGAGCGGTATTCGAAAGAACCGCGCGGCCATCGGGATCATCCTCAACGCGGCAAACCTGATCCTCGATGCGGGGTTGCTGATCTCAGCCCCCACCCGCTAGCGCAATTTCGGCTGGAGGTCCCCGTCAAGGGGGATGACACCATGGACTCCACCGACTCCTCCCTCCTTGCGGGTTTCTGGATCGGCAACCTGCTCTACCTCGGGGTCCTGGCGCTGGTCTTCTGGTTCGTGGGGCGCTGGGGCTGGATCGGGCTGCTGATCCGCATCGTATGCGCAGCGCTATTCCTGATACGGATAGTCAACCTGATTGCACTGATGACCCCGCCCGCCTGATAAGCGCTTTTCGAGACTAGACTGCGCCCATGTTGGCGTGGATAAGTAGGTCGCTCGGACTCGCACCGGAGCTCGACATACGCGCGTTCAATCTGGGCTCGAGCCATGGCAGCGAACGCAATGATCGGAGCCGACCTGTGTGTTGGAGTGATCTGCACCCGCGCCAGCAGCAGGCTGTGAGCCTCTTGGCTCGAGGCTTGAGCCTTCACGAAATTTCGCGAGAGATGCTGCTGAATTCGCGGGCGGTACATATGCACCTCTACAGAGCGATGCAGACATCGGGCACCTCAAGCCTTGCGGAGCTGAAGGACTGGACCGATCGCAACATGCCAGCCTGATAGTTCGGAGTGACAGCTTGGTGGAGGCGCCGGGAGTTGAACCCGGGTCCGAAGCAGTCTCCTACGGGATCTCTACGAGCGTGTCCAGGATTTTGGTTCTCGCTTAGCGGCTCCTCCTGACGGGATCCGTTTTCGCCAGTCTCGGTGAGTGTCCCGCATCGAGGCCGAGACGCCCTCGATGCGGCAATCCGGTCTGTTTTAATGCCGTTCCCCAGTCCGCCGGATTGACCGGGGGCGACACCCGGGATCTAAGTCCCGGGACTCACGTCTCTACTGCTTACGCAGCGAGGGCGAGAGTGTTGGTCTTGTTGGCGTTTGTAAACGCTTGCGCTGTAACGCCCGCGGCTCTCGGCTCGCAATCCCGAAGCTCAACTGCTCCGTCGAGACCGGACGCCCCCACGAAGCTGAACTCGTTGCTCATCGAATTCTACCCACCAAACGCCAACCCCACACCTCCGGCCTTCTGGTCTAATGGACCCCACAACCCTGATGGCTGTCGGGCAGAAGCTGGAACACCTGGAACCGGACCTCCAGAGGGTCGCGACAGCGAACCTCAAGGAGCTCGGCGACATCCGCATCGATGACGTCCTCGCCTTCATCGACCGCGGCATCGAGAACATGCCCAGCTACATGGATCTCTACCGCCGCTGGGAATCACAGCAATGGTCGGTCGGCGACCTCGATTTCACCCTGGACCGTGAGGACTGGCTGAGAGCGTCAGACCTCGACAAGAAGGCGACGCTGTGGTCGCACCGCCTCTTCTTCAATGGGGAGGAACGCGTCACCGCGACACTGGCGCCTTTCGTGTGGGCGGCGCCGACTCCCGAGATCGAGATCTTCCTTTCGACGCAGATGGTCGACGAGGCTCGACATACGGTGTTCTTCGACAGGTGGTGGCGCGAGGTGGTCGGCACCGACTCCAAGAATCTGACAGACCTGCTCGCGGAGATCCGCCCAGACACCAACGAGGGCTACAACACGCTGTTCTACGACCGCCTGCCTTCGACCGCGCAGCGGATGGCCAGCAACCCGAAGGACTTCGACGCCTTCGTCGAGGGCGTGACGATCTACCACATCATCGTGGAGGCGACCATCGCGCTCACCGGCCAGCGCTTCGAGCTCGAGTCGATGCGTGAGCTCGGGACCACGGACCGCGGCTTTTACCGCGGATTCACGGCCGTCGCGCGAGACGAATCACGCCACGTGAGCTTCGGGATCAAGGTCCTGCAGGAGGCGGTGCGCGAAGACCCTGAGCGTTTCGCCCCGCTGATCCAGCGGACCCTTGTCGAGTGCCTCCCATTGGTCGCGGGCACGTTGGAGCCGCCCGACCCGGCCTACATCACGGAGTTCGGTCACACCGAAAGCGAGATCCTTCAGTTCGCTCTTGACTCGCTCAACAAGCGATTGCGAGCGATCGGTATCAACCTGGCAGCCTAGCCTCTGGTCCTCATCGCTCGAGCGATCTCCCTCTTCGCGTCCCTCTCGGCGATCGCCTCACGCTTGTCGTATTGCTTCTTGCCGCGCGCCAGCCCCACCTCGACCTTGGCATGGTTGCGCGAGAAGTACACGCGCAGTGGAATCAGCGTGTAGCCCTTCTGCCTCACCTTTCCGATGAGGCTCGAGATCTCCTTGCGATGCAGCAGGAGCTTGCGCGGCCGCAGCGGCTCGTGGTTCATCACGTTGGCCTGCGCATAGGGCGAGATGTGCACGTTCTCGAGCCACGCCTCATTGCCGTCGATGCGCACGAACCCATCCCGCAGGTTGGTCCGCCCGTTGCGCACCGACTTGACCTCGGTGCCCGTGAGCATGATCCCGGCCTCCAGTTTGTCGTCGATGAAGTAGTCGTGATACGCGCGGCGGTTGACGGCGACGTCGCGCTCCTTCTCGTCTTTCTTGTCAGGCATCCCCAAGCACCTGCTTCGCCGGCGCCGGCCGCTTCCCCGGCAGCTGCACCACGTCAGGCACGTAACGATCGCCCTCGATGTGCCCGCTCAAAACTTTCACCGGGCCCGACTTCGTCGGCATGGTGACCCCAGGCCACGGATGAAGGCCGCGCACCCGACGGTCGATCTCCGCAGCCTCGACATTCCAATCCAGCTCCCCGTCCTCACGCCGCAGTCGCGGCGCGAGCGTGGCCCTGGCGTGGTCCTGTTCAACCGGCGTGATCTGGTCGAGCCGGTCCACTGTCTCCACCAGCAGCTCGGCGCCCATGACGGCGAGCCGGCGCGTCAGAGCCGCCGCATCCTCCCCGTCCCCGATCACCGTCTTGCGAGCGGCCAGGATCGGGCCGTGGTCGAGCTTCTCGTCCATCCGCATGATGGTGACGCCTGTCTCGCGGTCGCCGGACAGGATGGCATGGGCAACAGGCGCCGCCCCTCGATGCCGCGGTAGCAGCGATGCGTGCACGTTGACCACGCCGAGCCGCGGGATCGACAGCACCGAGGCGGGGATGATCTGCCCATAAGCGACCACGACAAGCAGGTCTGGCGCCAGGGGCCGAAGCTGCTCAGCCACCTCGGGCGCCTTGATCCGCTCCGGCTGGATGACCTCGAACCCCAATCCATCCGCCGCCACTTTCACAGGCGGTGGCGCGGGCTTCATGCGATGACCCGGCCGGGTCGGCTGCGTGATCACCAGCTGGATCTCGTGACCCGCCTGATGCAGAGCTTGGAGCGACGGCACGGCGAACTCGGCCGTACCGGCGAAGACGATCTTCAGGAAAGCGCCTAGCCTGAAGCTGCCGCGACAGCTGCTTCCCTCTCGCCGGCCACCAGGTCCTCGATCCGCCGCAGCGTGTCGAGACTGGTCAAGCGGTCGACGAAAAGGACGCCGTCGAGGTGGTCGAGCTCGTGCTGAAAGGCGCGCGAGGTGAACCCGGCGGTCTTGATCCGCACTTCCTTGCCGTGCCGGTTGCGTCCCTTGACGACGACGGTCTCGTGGCGAGCGACCTCGCCCACCCAGCCCGGGTAGCTCAAGCAGCCCTCGTATCCGACCTGCACCCCATCGTGCTTGACGATCTCGGGATTGACGAGCCCCCAGATCTGGTTGTCGTCGCCCTTGACCACGCACACGCGTAATAGCACGCCGATCTGGTTGGCGGCCAGCCCCGCCCCAGGTGCATCGAGCATCGTCTCGGAAAGATCGTCGATCAAGCGCTGGATCGACGTGTCGACACGCGGCACCTTCTTCGCCTTCTGGCGAAGCACGGGGTACTCGAAGCTGAGGATCGGGCGGACCACGAGATCGATTTTACCCGCGAGACCCTGGAACTCATCCCGTTAGGGTCCGGCCCCCAACCGAGGCCGGACCCCATCGTTTGCGATATTCAGGCGCCGAGCAGCTTCCAGACCGGCGGGAATGTCAACAGGAAGCCAATGGCGACGAGAATCCCGGTCGTCCAATACGTGAATTTCTCAGAGACGTTGCTGCGACGCAGGATCAGCGCAAGAATCGCCCAGGCCACCAACCAGCCGATGACTCCATAAAGCGTCTTGCCCGATAGGGGCCCAACGTCCTTGCTGAGAGTGAAGCCTGGCTGGGTCGTGACCCAGCGCTCCGAAACAAAGGTCAGAACACCGTAGAAGGCAACTCCGAGGCCGCCTCCGATCAGGGTTGCGGCGGCAAAACCGAAGCCCCGTTCCTGCGGCGCGGTACCGCCTGCCGAGGTTCCGCTTCTGAAGGCCATCTGAATCACCTCCTCCTAGTGAATGGGGGCAGCCTTCGTGATGAAGGCGCCGAACAGGCCGGCCACGGCGGCGCTGGCGAAGGCGAGCGTGAACAGTGCCAGCAAGACCATGCGCAGGCGCTCGTGTTTGATGAGCTGCACACCGTAGTACGCGACGACGACAGCGACGACGGTCGCCAGGATGGGTGAGATCCAGGCGATGTGCTCCTTCCATTCCATCCCGAAGTTGTGCCAGTCGGCGGTGTTGACGTTGGCAAGAAGGATGCTCTTGGCACTGGTCGGCCCCTTAGCGCGGTACCACGGGTAGACGATGTAGGTCCCGGTGATCACCGTCGCCCAAGCCACAATCGCCATCGCCCAGGTTCCTGCCACGAGGCGTCGCGTGCGTTCGACGATTCCCTGGGGTGTCAGGAGGGCTGGCCTCAGGCTGTAGAGCCCGGCGAAACCACCAGCGAACGCGAGCAGGAACAGAGCCCCGAAGATCATGCCGTGAAGCGCCGCGAGCGTCTCGCGGTCCGTGAGATTCATCTGCACCTACCTCCTTATGAATGGACGGATCCGTGTCCGTTTCCAGAAGCGTGCCCGGGCACACCATACTCCCGAGACTGGCGAAGGGCCCGCCGCGATAGGGGCGATCGGCCCGGCTTAAGCCAGCCAGCGCGAATTACGCATCACCCTCCTCGGCCATCGTCACGTCATCGGATCCACGTCGTAGCTCCACCCCCTGCCCCGAGGTGCAAGGTGGCGGGCTCTTTCCAAGCCATCACCCTTCAATGTGACCTGCCACCTGTACTCGCCGCGCAATCGGTGAATGAAGGCAGGCGCCGGGCCCATCACACGGATCCCTTCGATTCCCTCGCGCAGCAACCCGCTCGCGATCTCCTCGGCCGCCTCGCGCGCGGCCGCAGCTGCGCGCGCGTCGTCCGCGTCGGTCCGCGTGAGCACCGCCAGCTCCGCAAACGGCGGGAACACGAATGCTTTCCTCGACGGAAGCTCCGCGGCGTAGAAGCCCTCGTAATCACCGGTGGCAGCACATCGCAGGCTGTAATGCTCCGGGTTGCTCGTCTGCACCACGACGCGCGACGCCCGCCCATCCCGTCCCGCCCGCCCTGCCACTTGCACAACGAGCGTGAACGTGTTCTCCGCCGAACGGTAGTCAGGAAAATGCAGCGGTAGATCGGCGTCGATCACGCCGACGCACGTTACAGCCGGCAGGTCCAGCCCTCGCGTGACGAGCTGCGTCCCGACCAGGATGTCGGCGCGCCGCTCGCTGAACGTCTCCCAGATGTCGAAGTAGGAATCGGGTCCGCGCGCCGCGTCGCTGTCAAGCCGCAGCACACGCGCTCGCGGCCACAACTTCTTGACGATGCTCTCGAGGCGCTGCGTGCCCATCCCCATGCCGCGAATGTTCCGGCTGCCGCAGTGGTCGCAGACCGACGGCATCGCACGCGCATAACCGCAGTAGTGGCAGACCAGACCATCGATTTCAGCGTGCTGCACGAGGGCGACCGAGCAACCCAGGCACTGCACCGACTTGCCGCAGTCACGACAAAGCACAAATGTGCTCATTCCGCGGCGATTCAGATAAAGGATCACCTGCTCCTCGTCTTCGAGAGTCCGCTCGACCACCTCGACAAGGCGCCGCGACAACGGCTGCCGGTTGCCCGCGGCTGCCTCGTCGCGCAGGTCGACGAGCTCGACCTCGGCGTCCCGGCCGCGAACGCGATGCTTCAGCTCGGCCAGGGCCAGCTCGCCTCGCGACGCCTGGTAATACGTGACCACGCTGGGGGTCGCCGACCCCGCGATCAGCCGCGCTCCACTGAGCGACGCGAGGCGCCGCGCCACCCACCCTGTCTCGTAACGGGGAGTGCGGTCCTGCTTGTACGAGGCCGTCCCCTCCTCGTCGAGGCAGATCAGACCCAGCCGCGGGATCGGCGCAAACACCGCCGACCTGCTGCCCAGCACCACCTCCGCCTCTCCGCGCCGGGTCCGCCACCACTGTTGGGCCCTCTCGAGCTCCGTGAGCTGGCTGTGGAGGATGGCGATCGGGGCTCTGAGACGCGCGCGCACGCGCTCAACCAGCTGCGGCGTCAAAGAGATGTCCGGCACCAGCAGCAGCACCCGAAGACCCTGTGCCAGCGCCTGCTCGGCGGCCGCCAGGTACACCTCTGTCTTGCCGCTGGCGATGACTCCATGCAGCAGAGTCATC
>JBGQGI010000039.1:0-9194 GCA_041497375.1 Candidatus Dormibacteraceae bacterium
CTCCCGTCCCCGGCCCCATAACCGGACGCCTTGAGACCAACAGGATGGTCGCGAGCACTGAGCAGAACGCGGCGAGGCTGTAGCCGCGGACGTCGCGGCCGTTATCCACGAAAAGGGGCACTGTGGCGATGTAGAGGGCCGCGCTGAGGCCGGCCAGCATTCCGAACTTTCGCGAGAGGACGGCGGCCATCACGCCCACGGTTGCGCCCGCCGCCAACGCGGGCAGCAGCCTGTAAACAACCTCACTGCGGGTACCCGTGGCCGAGTAAACGAGGTGGCTTAGAAATGAGAGGAGCACGTGGTCGTTGGACGCGATGCTCTTGAGCTCGATCGTGGGCAAGGCGGAGTGGACCGCGAAGGCATCCCACAGCGATGGGGTGGCGACGAAGTTGGCGAAGGTGGCGGCAGCGTCATAGCCGAAAGACCGGTTGGAGCCGATCAGATAGATGGCGGTCGTCGCCAGGCCCAGGACGATTCCGGCGATTGCCCGTCCGCGACTTCGCATCGCGGGGAAGTTAACCGCTTTGGCGGCTTAGCGCCTCGTTTACACCATCCCCGATTTCGACTTCCGGAAGAATGTCTTCCCCGGTATATGCGGAGGCCTGCATTCTGAACAGGCGCGCGTAGCGGCCGTCCAGGCGCATCAGCTCCTCGTGCGTGCCTTCCTCCACGAGCCTGCCGTGCTCCAGGAAGACGATGCGGTCGGCCCGCCTGACGGTCGAGAAGCGATGGGAGATGTAGACAGCCGTCCGGCCCTTGGTCAGCGAGTGCAAACGCTCGAACAGGTCGTATTCCGCCTGCGCGTCGAGGGCAGAGGTTGGCTCGTCGAGCAACAGGATCTTGGCGTCGCGCATGAAGGCACGTGCCAGGGCGACCTTCTGCCACTCGCCGCCTGAGAGGTTGACCCCGGCGTCGAACCATTTGCCCAGCGCCGTGTCATAGCCCTCGGGCAAATTCGATATCAAATCGTCGGCTCCCGCTTGCCGGCCGGCGCTCTCGATTGCCTTGCGATTCCCGATGTCCGGCACGTTTCCGAGGCCGATGTTCTCTGAGGCCGTCGCCTGGTAGGTGACGTAGTCCTGGAACATCGCGCCGACCTTCTCGCGCAGGTCGGTGGGATCGAAATCGCGGATGTCGGTCCCTTCGATGAGGATCCTTCCCTCGTTCGGGTCATACAGCCTGCAGATCAGCTTGAAAAGCGTGGTCTTGCCCGCTCCGTTGCGTCCGACCACTGCCAGAGTCTCGCCTGCCCTGATAGTGAAGCTGAGGTCGGTCAGGGCAGGGTTCTCGGCGCCGGGGTAGGCGAAGGTGACATGCTCGAACCTGATCTCGCCGCGCATCGGCTCCGGAACCTTGACCGGCGTTTCCTTGATCGGCATCGATGTGCGGGTCTCCATGAGCTCGAACAGGTTGTTCAGGTAAAGGTTGTGCTCGTACATGCCTGAGAAGCCGCCAAGGATGCCCTGGATAGAGCCCTGCACCGACTGTGCCGCGGCCGTATACAGCGAAAGGTCGCCCAGGCTGAGGCGGCCGACGATCGCTTGAAGTGCCACGTAGAGATAGGTGACGGAAGTGGCGATCGTGCTGATGTTGCCCAAGGCGAATCCAGTCAGGTATCGCTGCGTGACCTGGGCCCGTTGGCTGGCGTAAAAGCGGTTCGCGATGATTCGGTAACGCTCGATGAAATAGCCGCCGAGACCGAAGAGCTTGACCTCTTTCGCGTAGCTGTCGGTCGTCACCAGGGTGACCATGTAGTTCATGCGCCGCAGAAGTCGCGAGCCCCAGCGAGCAATGTTGTATCCGCGCCAGCCGTAGCGCGTGTCAGCGATGAAAGCCGGGATAGGCGAGGCCAGCGCAAGGAGCGCAAGCAGGGGGCTGACAACTATCAGCAAGGCGATCATCGTTATGAAGGTCAGCAACGTCTGCACCAGACCGAATGCGGTCGAGATCATCATCACGGGCCGGTTTATCGAGTCGGTCTGGGCCCGCCTCAGCAGGTCATAGGACGCGGGATCCTCGTAGAAAGAAAGATCGAGAGATGCCGCCTTCTCCATGACCATGAGCTGAATGCGCATCGCCACCGAGTTCTGCAGAAGCTGCTGCGTGATGTTCCGGATGGTGCCCAGCAACGCCGTGATCGCGAACAACGCCAGCTGCAGGATGGCGATGAGGATGATCATGTTGACTGCGGTGAAACTGGGACCACCGTGAAGGTTGGGGTCGAGGTCGTGGAGCGTCACCACGTTTGGCACCTGGGTGTTGTGGATCAGGATGCCGCGTACCACCGCGTTGATCAGCAACTTGGAGGTGTAAGCGGCTGCGGCCGGGATGATTCCAGCGACGACCGTGGCGGCGAAAAGGCCCAGAGTCGTTCGGGGGCTTGCGTCCCAGACCAGCCGTAGAACCCGTGGGAGCGCAGCGGTGGTCCCCGTAACCGACTGCTTGAGGTTCAGCCAGCGGCCCCGGAGGTCCTTTGGGCCATCCTCCTGGGGCGGTCCCTCGAGCATCGGATCGCCGGTGAGGCCGCTGTCGGCAGGTCCGGTTTCAGGATTTTTGCGGCGACCCCTCCACCACATGACCGTCGGCGGCCCGGGGTGCTGCGGCGGCATCATGCCCATCTATTTACCCGGGAGCTTACCGACCCGGCGCCGATGCGGCTTGGCGCCGGGTCGGTCGGTTAGAAGACTTGCGATTCGCTTGACGTCGTCTGGGTGCCGGCGTGCTGCCCCGAATGCCGTCCTCGAGAGCGCATCCAGCGTCCGATCATCACGCGCCGGTTGCCTTCGGAACGGCCTCCGCCGCCTGGGTTGAAGCGCTTGGTCACGCCACCCAGCCTCGCGCCCCACGTCACGTATTTGTGGAAGCGCTCCTCTGCCTCCTGGGCGATGCCGATGCGCGGGCCCCGGGTCTCCTCACGGAATCGCGCGATGCGGCCCGCAGCCGCGCCTTCCTTCTCCTCCGGCGTGGAGCCCGCCGCTGCGCCCACGTCCGGCAACGATCCAAGGACGACTATCTGGTCGTCCTCGACGCTGACCTCCACTCCCGTGAACCAGCCGTCTGGGAGTCTTCCGGCAAACCAACCCTTGATCGATCCGAGCTCTTTCTCATCCATGATTACAAGATTACTACGTAACAGACGGCGCCGCAAGTGGCCTCCTCGCCCCTTCAGGGGAGAGGGTGCCTCCGGCCGCGCAGCGGCCTCAGGCAGGAGAGGGCGTTACTGGGAAGGTTTGGTGCTGGCGGCCGAGTACATCGATCCGAAATGGCGGCTGGGGTGACGATGAAGCAGGCGGGTCTGTTCGAAACCGGTCCGTGCCGCCAGGCGCTGCCACGTGGCGAACGAGAACGGGTGCGGGACCCACGGGTTGCCCCTGTCGGTTTCGTATTCGACGACGATGAGCGTGCCTCCAGGTCGCAGCATGTCGCGGACCGACGCCAGGACCGGTGCCTTGTCGCGCACGAAGTGGAGCGAGTTGGCCATCACCACTCCGTCCAGGCCTGAGAGGCTCAGCGGACGTGTGAAGTCCGCGACCACAGCCTGGATGTCCGCCGGTGACCTCTTCCCCACGATTGACGCCAATCGCTTCAACGAACCTGGGTCGCGGTCGACGGCTGTGATCTCGGCTTGAGGACCGAGAAGATCCGCCAGCGCCAGGGTGAAGGCGCCTTCGCCGGCGCCGAGGTCCGCCCACCGCCCGCCCTTTGCGATCACGCCGTCGTGAAGCAGCGCTACCAGGTCGGCGTGGTCCATGAGATGCCAGCCTACGACCGACAAGAAAAGGCCACGAGGAGGACTTCTAGAAGGCCGGCAGGTCCGCACGACACGCTCGGCGCATATTCCATTGACCCCGCAAGTTGCAATCAGCTTGCGGTCGAGGCCACCATCCCTCTGACGATCTGGATCTCGTCGTCGTTGACCGTGTGTCCCATCTGCGGATAAAGCTTCGAGGTGACCTTGGCGCCCATGCGGGTCAACACCTCGGCAGCCTCGAGCACTCTGTCCTTTCTAATGTGCGGGTCGACGTCGCTGCACCCGAGGAAAGCGGGGGTTCCATCTAAGCTTCCTGGGTAGTCGCGCGGCGTGCCATCGGGTCCGATCAAGCCGCCGCTCAGGCCCACCACACCGCCATAGCGGCGAGCGTGACGCGCCGCGAATTCGAGGGTCAGGCACGCGCCCTGTGAGAAGCCGAGGAGGATGATCCGATCGGCTGGGACCGACTTCTCGATCGTTGCAAGCAGCGAGGCCATGACTTCGAGAGCGGAGCTCAAGTACGGCTCGTTGCTTTCCATCGGTGCTGTGAACGGATTGGGATACCACGCGTTGCCGGCCGCCTGCGGAGCCAGATACGCGACGCCGGGATGCTTCAGCTCGGCGCCCAAAGTCATGATGTCGGCCGCGCTGGCCCCCCGCCCATGGACGAGGATCATCGCGGAGCGCGCTGTGGCTAGAGGCTCCCCGGCCTCGAGGACCGGCTGGCCTTGATGTGGACCACTCAAGGCAGATGAGTCTGCGACATCGGGTAAGTACTATGACGGCGCGATGCCCTGGGCTTTCGGCTACGCCAACCCGCGCGCCATCCAGTGGGGCCCGGGCGCGCTCACCCAGCTGGCGCCGGAGCTCAAGCGCTTGCAGATGAACCGCGTCGCACTCTTCACGAATCGCTCGCTGATCGCTGAGGGCAAGCTGGTCGAGCGGGTGCGCGGCGCGATGGGCGAAGCCGAGGCCCCCGCCACTGTCGTCATCAGCCAGCACGCGCCGCACATGGAGATCGATGCCGCCGTCGAGGAAGCGACCGAGGCGGGCGTGGACGGTGTCCTGAGCTTCGGCGGTGGCAGCGCCATCGACGCCGCGAAGATCGTGGCGGTCAAGCTGGCGGACCGGCGCGGACTCGCATATCGCGGGCTCCCTCACATCGCGATCCCCACCACCCTGTCGGCCGCCGAGCTCGCCGGTGGAGCCGGTTTCACCGACGAGGCGGGAGACAAGGCGGGAATGCGTGACGTCAGGTTGCTGCTCGATTCGGTGATCTACGATGCCGAGCTCACGCTCACGACACCGATCGCCCTCTGGCTTTCGACAGGGATTCGTGCGATGGACCACGGCGTCGAGGGATTCCTGTCCGAGGGTGAGCATCCCTTCTCGGACACCCTGGCGCTCGAAGGGATCCGGCGACTCTTTGCGTCGCTGCCTCGCGCCCTGGCTGCACCGGCCGACGTCGACGTGAGAACCGAGAACCAGCTCGCGGCCTGGTTCACTTTCACGCTGCCGGGCCCGTCCGCCGGCGGCCTCAGCCACGTGATGGGCAAGCAGATCGGCGCCAGGCATGGCATTCCGCATGGGGTGACGTCATGCCTGCTCCTCCCCCACGTGTTGAGCTTCCTGGCTGAGAGGATGCCAGAGCGAGTGGCGAAGCTGGGAGAGGCGACGGGGTCGGGCGATGCGGCAGGGGACATCCAGCGCCTGATCGTGTCCCTCGGGTTGCCACAACACATCGCTGATTACGGCGTCGGTGAACCCGAGCTCCGAAGAGCGGCCAGCGAGCTGGGCGGCAAATATCCGAGCGCGGAGCTGCTCAGGGTCTACCTGGAAGCCCTTTAAGACCCCTCTAGGACAGCCAGACCAGGATCAAAGCGATCGCGGCCGGGCCCGACTGGATCAGCGTGATTCGCCTGTTTACCGTAGCTCCTCCATATATGCCGGCAACAATCACACAGGTCAGGAAGAACGTCAGGATCGCGCGTCCATTGATCACGCCATACGCGAACAGGCCCCACACCAGACCCGCCGCGAGAAAGCCGTTGTACAGGCCCTGGTTGGCGGCCAGTTTGGCCGAGGAATCCGCCACCTCCTGCGTCATCCCAAAGCTGCGCAGTCCGCGCGGGGTCCGCCACAAGAACATCTCCAGCACCAGGATGTAGATGTGTAGCGCAGCGACGAGCGCGACCATGATCGCAGCCGCGATCGCGACGAAGCTCACGCTCACCGTACTCATCTGCGCTCAGTGCCTCCGAGTGATTGAGCGCCGTGCCGACAGGCCCCGCTTGAGCGCCAGCGCCTTGCGCGCAGAAGCCAGCAGGTCTGGATTCACTCCCTCGGCGGGCCTCACCCTGAGCCATTGAAGCCCGAGCCTCTTGGCGGAGTCAAACTGCAGCACCGGCTCGAAGCCTGCTTGCTGGATCGTATTCCCGCCAACGCCGGCCAGTGAGCCGATCCACAACCTGGCCAGGCCCTCCTTACGCGCCTGCGCCACGAGGAAGCTGATCACCGATCGAAAGACTCCCTTTCGCCGGTGTGGCGCGAGAGTCACGCAGTTCCAGACGTAAGCCTCGTCAGGAGCAAGAGTGATCTCCAGCTCGAGCTCGCCGATCCACTCGGACTTTTTCGACAGCCAGCCGTACCCCACCAGCTCGTGGCCGATCCAGGCGCCGAAGCACCTCGATCCCCTGGCGAAGCGCGCCGGAACGATCCCGGACTCGGCTCCCATCGCCACGCTCGCCCACGCTGAATCGAGCTCGCGAACCTCAAACGGGCCGCCTGGCGAATGAGGCGGCGGCCCGCTGAGGGCCGCCGCCCAAAGAGTGCTTCTGATCAGAAGGCGAAGAAGAGGTGGCGCACCTTGTGGATGACCTCAGGGTCTCCTGTCGCCGAGCCACCTGGAAAGCGCCCGAAGAAAGAAAGCACTGCGTCTGCCGCAGAGTCGTAGGTGAACAGCGCGTCACAACCCTTGAAGTTGCCTGTCTCCGGCTCTGACGTCCACTTGCCGTCCTTGATCGTGGCCCGCCACTTACCGCCCCAAGGGCCTTTGACCTCGATCCCGTACTGTGCGTCGACCCCCGCCGCGACCTTCTGGTCGACCGTGTACATCCAGAAGATGAACGCAAACGGCAGGATCAGACCTGCAGTCGCCTCGTCGATTGACGCGAGCTTGTTGCCGAGACCGTACTCGATGTCATACGGGTGCACGCCGTAGTCCATGATCTGGAAAGTGCCGTAAAAGCCGGCGGGAACGGGTCCGGCGAACGGGTGGTAAACCATGAACCCGGTCCATTCCTCGGGCGTGAGCGCTTCGAGTATTCCGTCGAGCTTCTGCGCGTCCTTCTTGAAGCGGGCGAGTGCCTCCTCTCGAGGAAGCTTGCGGAAGTCGAGCGCGTGGTCGTTGAGCGTCTCACCCATCACGGGCAGGCCGAGGGCGGTCCCTTCCTTGCCCGCCTTCGCCGCGTCCCAGTTCTTGAAGTACCCCTCCATGACGTCGATCATGTGACCGACCAGGTCGCGCGTCTCCCATCCCGTGCAGCGCGTCATGACATTCCAGTTCTTCGGGTCTTCCACCATTCGGGTGAAATTGGCGCGGTCGCGGCGCATGACGTTCATGACCGTGTCCTTGCCTTCGGCCGCCATCGGATTGACCGGTGCGATTGTCGCCGTGCTCATAAGCTGACTCCCTCCCTGAGGCGAGATTGCGACCACGCTCGAATCGTGCGCATCAAAGCCCCGCGCCTGTCGTCGCCGTGGTCGGTACGACGATGGGCGGTAGCGTTTCATCCAGCCTGTCGCGGCGCACCTGGAACCAGGGCGGCAGGCTCAGCGACGAGCCCAGGGACTCGATGGTCTCGTCGACGGTGAATCCGGGGCCGTCGGTCGCGATCTCGAACAGAACTCCTCCTGGCTCACGTGAATAGATCGACTTGAAGTAGAAGCGGTCGATCACCGCCGTCACGTTGCGCCCGGCTTTGACCAGGGCTTCGCGCCAGCCGACCTGTTCCTCGGCGTCGGCTGCCCTCCAGGCGACGTGGTGGACGGTGCCGATCGACTCCTCGCCCACCGGTGCCTCTGGCGACTCGACCACATCGACCATTGCGTGCGGCCCGCCTTTGCCAGTCTCGAATCGAGTGCGACGCCCTTCGTGACCTGCCTTGCGAAAGCCCATCGTCTTGGTCAGGAGGTCGAAGGTCGCGGCGGTTTCAGCGACGGCCATCGTCACCGAGTGAAAGCCCCGGATCGCGTGGTCGGAGCCGACCGGCGCGTCGGGCCATGGCACCGACGGTTGGTCCGAGGCCTGGGCGACGAGCTCGAGCTCGATGCCGTCCGGGTCGGTGACAACCACAGCGTCCGTCCCAAAACGGCTCGTCACGCTCGCTTGCACGCCCAGCTTGCGGAGGCGGCTCTTCCAGAAGTCGAGCGAACCTGCTGGGACCGAAAACGACACTGTTGTGATCTGGCCGCTCCCCGCCTTCTGCTTCGGCCACGTGGGCCATCCAAAGAATGTCATCGCGGTGCCGGGGGACCCGACGTAGTCGCCAAAGTAGATGTGATACGTGTCGGGCAGGTCCTGGTTGATGCTCTTCTTGATGAAGCGCAGCCCAAGGACGCTCACGTAGAAGTCCACGCACTTCTGGACGTCGCCCGTGATGCAGGTGACGTGGTGGATGCCGGGTATGTTGGCTGTCAGCTGATTGCCTCCTTCAAGCCGATCCAACGGAAGGGGAATCTATGTTAGCCCGAGACTTATGAGAAAGGACCAGTCGGTCCTCTCTGAGTGTGTGCGGCTCCGCCGCAGGCTCTGCTCTCTCCCCCAGGATCGGATTTATTGCGAACTGAGTTCTCCACGCAACGATTTCGAGTAGGTAGAGACAAAGTCATGACCGGGGAGACCCCGGCCAACCCTGCCGGGCTGGTGCTGGTCAACTGCTAGGTTGCGGAGGTGCCGCAGGCAGACCGCGATGGCAAGCCGGTCCGATTGCTGGCTGGACGGCTCCTCGTCTACTGACTGGACGACTCTTCGTCGATGCGGCTCCAGATCTCGCCTGCCAGAGGCTCTTCCAGCTCCTCCTGGACGTGAGCCACCAGCCCGATCGCCCGCGCCATCACCGCCAGGCCCCTGGTCACGCGCCAGGGGATGTCGAGCTCGCTCGCGATGGCGCCAATGGCGCCTGTGGCGTTGACCGGCAGCTCGCGGCCATAGCTCCGGCTCGCCTCCGCCGAGATCATTTCCATCAGGTGGACGAAGCGGCCGGAGAACCCGTTGTCGGCGGCGATCGCAAACAGCCTGGGCGTCCTGGGATCGATCGGCTTGTGGATCGGATGCCCAAGCCCGGCGATCGGCCGCTTGTTCTCCTTGTGCGCCGCCACGATCTGCCGCGCCAGCGCGCCGGCGTCGGCGCTCGGACCCGCTCCCTCCATAGCCTCTTGCAGC
>JBGQGI010000040.1:0-9135 GCA_041497375.1 Candidatus Dormibacteraceae bacterium
GAGATCGACACCGTCGTCGTCGCCTTCACCGACATGCAGGGCCGTCTCATGGGCAAGCGGGTCGACGCCGAGTACTTCATGGAGTCGGCTGCCAAGGGGGAGGCCGTCGAGGGCTGCAACTACCTGCTGGCAGTCGACATGGACATGGACCCGGTGCCTGGCTATGCGATCGCGAACTGGGAAAGCGGCTATGGCGACTTCGACATGATCCCGGACTTCGCGACACTGCGGCGCATCCCCTGGCTGGAAGGGACCGCGCTGGTGCTGAGCGACGTTGCCTGGCACGACCGCTCGCCCGTCAAGCCGTCGCCGCGCCAGGTGCTCAGAGCGCAGATCGAACGCGCCAAGGCCATGGGTTTCGAGCCGATGGTCGGAACCGAGCTCGAGTTCTACCTCATGAAAGACACGTTCGCCGAAGCGCACGCGAAGAACTACTCCAACCTCACGCCATCGGTGCCGTACATCCTCGACTACCACGTGCTCGCCACCAGCTATGACGAGCCCTTCATCCGCGCGGTTCGCAAGGGTATGAAGGAAGCCGGAATCAAAGTCGAGAGCTCAAAGGGTGAGGCGTGGCCAGGCCAGCAGGAGATCAACTTCCACTTCGCAGACGCGCTGACGATGGCCGACAACCACGTCATCTACAAGAACGGGATCAAGGAGATGGCCCACCAGCACGGCTGCTCCGTAACGTTTATGGCCAAGCCCGATCACCGGTGGATCGGAAGCTCGTGCCACATCCATTCGAGCCTCTGGAAGGACGATCGCAACACATTTGACGGCGAGTCCGACACCTTCAAGAGATACCTCGCGGGCCACATCGCATACGCCGCTGAGATCGCGATCTTCCTGGCGCCCAATATCAACTCGTACAAGCGATACGCCGCGGCCTCATGGGCGCCGACGACGCTGGCCTGGGGCCACGACAACCGGACGTGTGGGTTCCGGATCGTGGGGCACGGCCAGCACCTGCGCACCGAATCGCGCCTCCCGGGCGCTGATGTCAACCCCTACTTGGCGATCGCCGCTCTCATCGCTGCCGGACTCCACGGCATCGAGCAGAAGCTCGAGCTCGGACCCGCATTCACCGGCAACGCGTACGAGTCGGACGTCCAGCGATTCCCCCACGCTCTTCGCGACGCCATCACCGCACTGGAGAATGGAAAGATGCTTCGCAAGGCCTTCGGCGACGACGTCGTCGACCACTACCTCAACTACGCTCGCACGGAGCAGTCGCAGTTCGACAAAGTGGTGACTGGTTACGAGCGCGAGAGGCTCTTCGAAAGAGGATGAGCAGCTCATTGGAGGTCCTCAACCCCGCGACCGAAAAGCCCATCGCTCAGCTGGACCGCGCGGGCATCCAGGAGACCGATCGCGCTGTGGCCGCCGCCCGCGCCGCTTACCCTGCCTGGCGCGCTGTGAAACCGGCAGACCGTGCCCGGTTGTTGCGCCGGGTGGCCGCGCTCGTCGAGGAGAACGTGGATGGGCTGGCGCGGCTGGAGACGGCCAACGTGGGAAAACCGCTCGGCGACTCTCGCTGGGAGATGGGAATGGTCGCCGACGTCTTCCATTTCTACGCCGGCGCAGTCGAGAAGCATTACGGCGACACGATCCCTGTTGCGGGCGGCGTCGACATGACGTTTCGCGAGCCCCTTGGCGTGGTCGGCCTGATCGTGCCGTGGAACTTCCCCTTGATGCTGGCCAGCTGGAAGCTGGGTCCGGCGCTTGCCTGCGGCAACACCGTCGTCCTCAAGCCCGCGGAGCTGACGCCTCTGACCGCCCTTCGCTTCGCTGAGCTGGCGCTCGAGGCCGGCATACCCGAAGGCGTGGTCAACGTGGTGGTCGGGCCCGGCTCCGTGGTCGGCGAGCGGCTGATCGCGCACCCCGACGTCGCCAAGATCGGCTTCACCGGTTCGACCGAGGTCGGCCGGCGCGTGATGGAAGGCGCCGCCAAGACGATCAAGCGGGTGACGCTCGAGCTCGGTGGAAAGTCGGCCAACGTGATCTTCGAGGACGCAGACCTCGAGCGAGCAGCGGCAGCGGCGCCGGGCGCGGTCTTCGGGAACGCCGGGCAGGATTGCTGCGCCCGCTCGCGGATCCTGGTCCAGAAATCGGTCTACGACCGCTTCTTGAAACTTCTCGTCGACGCGACGTCGAAGTTCCGTGTTGGCGACCCCGAGAAGGAAGGCACCGACATGGGGCCTCTGATCTCGGCCGACCACAGGCGGAAGGTCGCGGCCTTCGTCAACGGCACGCCACTCTTCAAAGGCAAGGTTCCCGACGGCGACGGTTTCTGGTTTCCGTGCACGCTGGTTGCGGCGACCAACCAGGACCCTGTCGCCCGCGAAGAGGTGTTCGGGCCGGTGGCCGCGGTCATCCCGTTCTCGGACGAGGAGGACGCGGTTCGCATCGCCAACGACACCCCATACGGTCTGTCTGGCTCGATCTGGACTCGCGACGGGGCACGCGCGCTGCGGGTCGCGCGCGCGCTCGACACAGGCGTGCTCTCGATCAACTCGAACAGCTCGGTTCGCGTCACCACGCCCTTCGGCGGCTTCAAGCAATCAGGCTTCGGCCGCGAGCTTGGCATGCACGCGATGGCCGGCTACTCAGAGGTCAAGAACGTATTCATGTCGACGGAGGCTTGACGGTGGGAAGGCTCGACGGCAAAGTGGCGGTGATCACGGGGGCGGCCGGCGGCATCGGCCGCGAGGCCGCAATCCTGTTCTCCAACGAAGGCGCGCGGGTTTGCGTCGCCGACGTCGGCGTCGAGGCAGGCGAGAAGGCCGCGGCCGAATGCAGGGAGGCGTTCTTCTTCAAAGCCGATGTCAGCGACCCGAAGAGCGTGAAGGCGATGTACGCCGAGACCAAGAAGCGATACGGGCGTATCGACATCCTCTACAACAACGCGGGCATCATGCCGGCCGACGACGATTCGATCCTCACCACCGAGCCCGACGCATGGGACCGGGTGCAGGCCGTCAACGCGAAGGGCGTGTTCCTCTGTTGCAAGTACGGCATCCCGTACCTTCTCGAAGCTGGTGGCGGCTCGGTGATCAACGTGGCCTCGTTCGTCGCGCTGATGGGCGCCGCCACCTCACAGATTGCGTACACCGCTTCGAAAGGCGCGGTCCTCTCGATGAGCCGCGAGCTCGCCGTGCAGTTCGCGCGCCAGGGCGTTCGCGTCAACGCGCTGTGCCCCGGCCCGGTGGAGACCCCGCTCCTGATGCGTCTGTTCTCGGAGACACCGGGCGCGTATGAGCGGCGCCGCATTCATCTGCCGATGGGACGTCTCGCCAAGGCCAGGGAGATTGCCAACGCCGCGCTGTTCCTGGCCAGCGACGAGTCGAGCTATGTGAATGGCGCGACCTTCCTCGTCGACGGCGGCCTGAGCGCCGCGTACGTGACGCCGGAATAGCAACACCACCCCGGGCGTTTGGGAGTAGGTGCCCCCCTCCGGCGGTCTTCGCCCGCCAGAGTAGGTGCCCCCCTCCAGCGGGCTTCGCCCGCCAGAGTAGGTGTCCCCCTCCGGCGGGCTTCGCCCGCCACCTCCCCACGCCTACGGCGCGTGGAGGAGGTAACCTCGTCCGGTATCGGAATGCATCCTCGCAAGCGTGTTCAGGAGCATTCCCATGCAATCGAAACTTCTGGTTACAGCGGCAGCTGCTGCCATTGCCCTACTGGGGGCAGGCTGCGGCAGCACAAGTCGTTACGGAGCAGTCGCAAGCCCCTCGCCGAGCGCGGCCGCGAGCCCGGTGCCCGGCGTGCCCACGACTGCGGCCACGATCAAGGTGACAACCGATGCGACGCTGGGCAAGATCCTCGTGGACGGAAACGGATTGACGGTTTACCTGTTCGTCGCGGATACCGGGACTGCCTCCACCTGCTACACGAGCTGTGCCACGATCTGGCCCCCCGTCCTCACGGCTGGCACGCCCACGGCGGGTGCTGGCGCGCAAGCCTCGCTGTTGGGTACCACCACCCGCACTGACGGGACTGTGGAGGTGACCTACGCCGGCCATCCCCTGTACTACTTCATCAAGGACAAGAAGCCCGGGGACACCACAGGGCAGGGCGTCAACGGCTTCGGAGCCCTTTGGTGGGTCCTCGCTCCGTCCGGCGCAGCGATGCACTAACAACTTCCCGTTGCGCGCCGCCGCCTGCGGTTAACTTCTGCAGGTGCCTGACGCGATATCGAGCCTGGACCGCCGGAAGGTGATTCGCGATGCGTTGGGCATAGCGATCGCCTCCGGCGCTTACGCGCTGTCGTTCGGAGCGATCTCGTCCACCTCGGGGTTGTCGCTGCTGCAGACCATGTGCCTGTCACTGCTGATGTTCACGGGCGCCTCGCAATTCGCCCTCGTCGGAATTGTCGGATCGGGCGGCAGCATCTGGGCCGGCGTCGCCGCCGCGTCTCTACTTGGTACGCGAAACGCCCTTTACGGAGTGCGCCTTTCGACGCTGCTCAAGGTCACCGGCCTCCGCCGGTTGGCGGCCGCGCAGCTCGTGATCGATGAGAGCACGGCGATGGCGATCGCACGGGACAAGGAAAGCGAGAGCCGGTTTGCCTTCTGGACGACGGGGCTGCTGCTGTTCGCGTTCTGGAATCTCGGCACGTTTATCGGGGCGCTCGCGACGAATGCGCTCACCGATCCCAAGGTCTTTGGCCTCGATGCAGCGCCCCCGGCTGCGTATCTCGCCCTGCTCGCTCCACGCCTCCGGGCACGCGAACCCCTGGCCGTTGCGATGGCGGCAGGGGTCGTGGCGCTGATCTGCCTGCCGTTCGTGCCGGCCGGGATCCCTCTGCTCATCGTCGCTGCGTTCGTCGCCCTGTATGGGCTCTTTGGAAAGTCAAGATGATCTGGGCAGGTGTTTTGGTCGCGTCGGCCGCCTGTTACATGCTGAAGCTGGCCGGCCTCTCGCTGCCCTCCCGATGGCTGCAGGACGTCCGGATCCAGCGCACGGTTCCACTGCTCCCGGTCGCCCTGCTCGCCGCGCTCGTAGCGATCCAGACCTTTTCTTTGGGGCAGCACCTGGTCCTCGACGTACGCGCAGCAGCCATCGGGGTCGCCGTGATTGCGGTTCTCCTTCGCGCTCCCTTTCTGGTGGTGATCGTGGCGGCCGCGGCGACAGCGGCCCTGCTGCGGCTTATCTAGGCGATCAAGGCCGGGCGGCGACAAGCTCTTCGAGACGGTCGACCATACCGGCGAGGGCCGCGAAGGCCGAGGTGACAGGCTCGGGCGATGCCATGTCGACGCCCGCCAGCTTGAGGCCCTCGAGCGGATACATCGAGCCGCCGCTCTTCAAGAACGCAAGATAGTTGCGCACTGCACCTGCGTCGCCCGCGGCGACCTTCTCGGCGAGGTGGTTGGCGCCGGCAATCCCGGTCGCGTACTGGAACACGTAGAAGTTGCTGTAGAGGTGGGTGTGAAACTGCCCCCAGGTCGAACCGATGCGCTCGCGATTGCGGTCGCTAACCTCGACCTGTGACCCGTAGACCTCCGAGATGAGCTCGGCCATCAGGTTGTTGAGAGAGTCTGCGGTCAGTGCAACGCCCCTTTCGACGCGCTCATGAATGTCGAGCTCAAAACGCGCCAGGGTCGGCATGATGAAGAAGTAGCGATAGAAGTTGGCCATCGCCTCATCGATCACCGCGATCTGAAACTCGGGATCCTTGTGGGTGGCAAGCAGGTGGCGCCGTGTGAGCGCCTGGTGCATGTTCGAAGCGACCTCTGCCTGGAACAGTCCGTAGCTGGAGTAGACGAAAGGCTGGGTCTTGCGCGTGTAGTACGAATGCATTGAGTGGCCGAGCTCGTGGGCCAGCGTGCTCATCGAATAGATGTCGTCGTTGTAGCTCATGAATATGAACGGATAAGTTCCTGGGGTGCCCGTTGAGAAGGCTCCCATCCGCTTCCCCTTGTTGGGGTAGACGTCGACCCACCGCTCCTCAAGTGTTCCCTTGCGGAGCACGTCGACGTACTCGCCGCCAAGCGCTTTGACGCCTTCGGAGATCCAGTCCACGGCCTCTTCGTACGGGACCTTCCGCTTCGACGACCCAAGCCGGGCCTGCAAGTCATGCGGCTCGAGTGCAGAAAGACCCAGGGCTTGGCGCCGCACTTGCCAGTACCGGTGCCACGTCCCCAGGTTGTCGCGGAATGCACGTATCACGTGGTGAAAGACCGCGGCCGGGATGTGATTGGGCTCGAGCGCAGCCTCGAGAGAGGACGCGTATGCGCGCGCGCGGGAGTAGAAGACGTCTCGCTTGACCCCGGCCGCGAGGTTTGCCGCCGTGGCGTGCTGCATCGCGATGTGCGCGTCGGCATAGCTCTCGAAAGCTGTGCGGCGCAGGTCGCGGTCGGGGTTTGTGAGCAGCGCACCGATCGTCCCCTGCGCGACTTCCTCCTCACCTTCCGCACCTCTCGCCGGTGCGAATCTCAGGTCAGTGTTGGCGAGGACCGAATGCACCGAGAGCGCGGTCGCGAGAGGATCTGACGCCTGTGACAGGAGCTCTTCCACCTCGGGGCTGCGGACGTGGCTCTGCAACTTTTCGACGCGGTCGATGAAATGGCCGAGATGGGCCAGCCGGGGCGAGCTCGCCACCCACTCGCGGAGCTTCGGAAAGCCGATCGAGATCATCTCCGGGACGGCGAAGGCCATAGCCGCGCCCAGCTGGGCGTAAGTCGTGCGCGCGCGATCCGCTCGGGCTGCCGCGGCTTGATCGGCAGCATCGACCGAGTAGGACATGGTCGCGTACACGACTACCTTGCCCATCAACAAATGAGCGCTGTCCGCCGCGTCGAACCAGTCAGCGAGCATGTCGGCAGACTCGCCCAGATGTCCCTTGAACTCGGCCAGGTCCGGGAGCCTGGCGAGAATCGCGCTGACCGCGGCCTCCCAGCCGGCCCCGTCGGGGAACACGCTCTCGCTGTTCCAGGTGAACCTCGCATCCACCTCAGCCCGATTGGGCAACATCTTGCTCACGGCCGGTAAGCGTACCGAGTCGGAGTGAGGCCGGAGATGCCAACCGGATCTTTGGAGCCCATGCGGCCCGATACGTGCGTTAGGGGGCCCGTCCCGCCGTCGTCGCGCATCTAGCAATGCGCTCCTAGTCGGTCCACCCCTGCCTTCGTCTCGGACCACCTGGATCTCCAAATCTCTCGGCCGGCACTCCGGCCCCACTCCGGGCCCGGCGGTACGATTCAGGGCGTGCCGCGACTCCAGGCGAACGGAATCGAAATCGAATACGAAACTTTCGGCGACCCCAAATCGGCGCCTCTCCTGCTGATAGGAGGTTTGGGCTCGCAGCTGCTGAGCTGGGACGAGGAGTTTTGTGAGCAGCTCCGCGACCGCGGCTTCTATGTGGTCCGGTACGACAATCGAGACGCCGGCCTCTCCACCAAGATGGAGGCTGCGGGAGAGCCAGACTTGCTGGCGGCCTTCGGCGGAAACGCGAACCCCGCTTACCACCTTGACGATCTCGCCGCCGACGCTGTGGGCGTCTTGAGCGCCCTTGGGATTGGCGCCGCTCACATTGTCGGGGTCTCGATGGGTGGCTTCATCGCCCAGCTGGTCGCCATCAACCATCCGGATCGGGTTCTCTCCCTGACCTCGATCATGTCCGGCCCGGGCGGTGTGGATGGCGTGCCGCCCCACCCGGAAGGCGCCGATGTCCTGGTGCGAATCCCTCCGCCGACGCGGGAGGGGCGGATCGAGCACGGCGTCTGGATCCGAAAGACGCTCAAGGGATCGGGCGACCCGTTCGACGAGGCAAACGAGACGCGCCAGGTCGGGCGCGCGCACGACAGGTCTTACTACCCGGTCGGGACCGGCCGCCAGCTTGTCGCGATCCTCGCGGCTGAGGGCCGCCTCGAGAAGTTGAGCCGCATCACGGTGCCCACGTTGGTGATCCATGGCACCGACGACGTCCTCGTCCCGGTCGATAATGGCCGCAGGGTGGCGAATGCAATACCTGGCGCGCGGCTGCTCGAGTTCGAGCACATGGGTCACAACCTGCCGGAGCGGGTCTGGCCGGAAGTCTTCGACGCGATCGAGGAGCTGACCCGACAAGCGTCGGTGCCGCAGCCCCGATAGGCAGCGTGCCAACCCTGGACGGCATCAGCCCGGCCATCGCATTCCTGGCCGGCCTGGTCTCGTTCGTGTCCCCCTGCGTGCTCCCACTCGTGCCGGCATACCTCGCCTACCTCGGAGCACGGGCCGGGCAACCGGCGGTCGCGGCCGGCCCGGGAGCGGCAGCGATTCCAGCCTCGCCATCACTTCCGGTCGCGGCGGCGGGCGCTGGTTTCGTCGCGGGGCTGTCGCTGGTCTTCATTCTTTTCTTCTACGTCTTCTCAATCGCCGTGCAGCCGATCCGTGGCTACGTGCCGGTGGTAGCCGGCGTGTTCGTCATCGCGATGGCCCTGCACGTCGCGGGCGTGATCCGAATCCCCTTCCTTTCTGGTGAGTACCGGCTCATGAAGAAGGCCCCGACTGGCGGCGGCGTCGCCGGCGGATTCGTCCTGGGAATGGGATTCGCGAGCGGATGGACGCCCTGCATAGGGGTGACGCTCAGCGCGGTGCTCAGCTCAGCAGTGTCGGCGGGCACCACGGCGCAGGGCCTGATCCTGATGATCGCCTACTGCCTGGGCCTGGGCCTCCCTTTCATCGCGCTTGCGTTCGCGCTTGAGCGGGCGCGCCCGCTGGTCCGCCTCGTCAACAGCCACCGGCGCGCCATCGACCTCGCGTCGGCCGCGGTGCTGCTGGTGATGGGGCTGCTCCTGCTGACGAACAAGCTGACCATCCTGGCCGCGGGCATCTCGCAGCTGCTCCCGTCCTGGCCGTCGCCCACGCTCTAGCCGGTTACAGGCCTCCGGGCAGCGGGGCGGCAAAGAAGCCGGGAGCCTGGATGCGCGCCGACGCTCCCGTGTCGACGTCGACGATCGACAGCTCGGGTCCGGCTGACCTCGTGTAAAGGCTGGCGTCGACGACGAGATGGGTCACGTCGATCCACCCCACTGGCACCGCGTTTGATGTCATTGGTTGGGCGCTGACTCCGCCGAGCACCGTGACAAGGAAGATCCCTGGCCCGCCGCCGCAACCTCCTTGTGAGCTGCTGACGATGTCCGTTGCGATCACGCC
>JBGQGI010000041.1:0-9065 GCA_041497375.1 Candidatus Dormibacteraceae bacterium
CACTACATGGGCGCCATCGGTGCATCGCTCTTTGCTCTCGAGAAGGCGATGACGGGAGCCGCGGGCGCTGTCGAGGCGATGACGGTCGGTGCCCGGCTCGATTCCACCCGAGCAGCGTCGGGCGACTGTGAGGTCTGCCCCGAACTGCCCGATCGTAAGTTCGCCGACGCACAAGAACGGCTGGCCAAGCCTTCCCAGCTGATCCAGATCGGCCGGATGCGGGAGGGGGTAAAGCAATGATCATGGTCGTCGGCATCGACGTCGGCGCGACCTACACCAAGGCGTTCGCGCTCGATGAGGATAAGAACGTCATCGGCCGCTCGATGGTGAAGACGGGCTTCAACCTGGCCGGGGCCGCTGAGCGCGGCTATGCCGAGGTGCTCGCCTCTGCGGGCCTTGCCGAAGAGGAGGTCGACTACGTCGCCTCGACCGGCTACGGCCGCTACGTCGTCCCGATGCGCGACCTCCAGATCACAGAGTTGACCTGCCACGCCAAGGGCGCCTGGCACCAGTTTCCGAACACGAGGACGGTGCTCGACGTCGGCGGTCAGACGGTCAAGGCGATCAAGCTCGACGAGCGCGGCAAGGTTCGTTCCTTCCGCCTCAACGACAAGTGCGCTGCCGGCACCGGCGCCTTCCTCGAAAAGACCGCCCGTTACATGGGGCTTGACCCCGCGGAGATCGGTTCGCTGGCGATGGTCTCCAAGGAGCCGGTGACGATCTCCAGCGTTTGCGCCGTCTTCGCCGAGTCCGAGGTCATCAACCATCTGACCAGCGGCACGAGGCCCGAGGACATCATGTACGGCGCGGTGCTCTCGCTGGCCGGCCGCGCGCATCAGCTGATGAAGCGTGTCGGTATGGAACCCGAGTTCACATTCTGCGGTGGGATGAGCCGCAACGAGGCCTTCGTCAAGGCCATCAAGCACGAGCTGGGAGCTCCCGTCAACGTGCCCGACGGGGATATGGGGCATTTCAACGGTGCCCTCGGCGCCGGCTTGCTCGCTCTCGACCGGGTGCGCAAGCTGCAGGCGGCGGGGGAGTGGACCAATCGCAGCCTGCGAGCTGCACAAGGAGTTGTCGCGTGAGCACTTTCAAAACTCGACCTGCAGTTGACTTCACTTTCGAGCAGATCCTCTATCAGAAGTCGGACTGGGTCGCGCGGGTCACCATCAACCGGCCCGAGGTCTACAACTGCTACTCGGCGCAGACCCTCCAGGAGATGACGGTGGCGTTCCGCGACGCCGCCTGGGACGACTCCGTCGCGGTGGTCGTCCTGACCGGGGCGGGCGACAAGGCCTTCTGCACCGGTGGCGATGTCGCCGAGTACCAGTCGAAGTATCTGAAGCGCCCTCGCGACTACTGGAAATACATGGGCCTCTTCCACGAGTGCCACGACCAGCTCCGCAAGATTGGCAAGCCGGTCATCGCGCGCATCAACGGGATCGTCGCGGGTGGAGGCAACGAATTCAACATGGGATGCGACCTCGCCGTCATGGCGGACCACGCGACGATCCGCCAGGTCGGCACGCGCGTCGGGAGCGTCGCCGCGGGGGGAGCCACCCAATGGCTCCCGATCATGGTCGGCGACCGCCGCGCTCGAGAGATGCTCTTCACGTGCGATCCGATCGACGCCGCGACAGCGCTCGATTGGGGCCTGGTGAACCGCGTCGTTCCGTACGCCGAACTTGACGCCGCGGTCGATGCGCTGGCGCAGAAGTTGATCGACAAGTTCCCCGAGTGCACGCGCTACACCAAGGAGGCCGTCAACTACTGGAAGGACCTGTCATGGTCGGCGACGATCGGACACGCACGCGATTGGCTGAGCCTTCACTTCGCGACCCTCGAACCGTGGGAGGGCATGACCGCCTTCGTCGAAAAGCGGAAGCCGGACTACCGGGGCATTCGGCGGAAGGCAGCCGAGGGTGGTTCGAGCGAGTTTGTATGGGGGCCATATGTCGGGGCCTGCGGCTCGTGCGGAGCCAAAGGGATTCCGGCCGATTTCGCCTTCTGCGGCAATTGCGGCGCGGCGTTGGAGAAGGTCCCGGTGGGCGCTCCCGCCGGCGCATCCAACGGGCTGTAGAGATCGTGTTCCTGAGCTCGACCGAGGCGATCGACAGACTGGTGCCTGAGGGTACCGGTCTCCTCGCCGTCGGCGGCATGCACATGCACAACAACCCGATGGAGCTGGTGCGGGAGCTGGTCCGGCGGCGGCGAGGTTTCCGTCGCCTGCTCACGAGCCCGTCCGCGTCTTTAGCCGCCGACCTCCTGATTGGCGCCGGGTTGGTCGAAGAAGTGGCCACGTCCTACATCGGTTTCGAGCATCTAGGTCTCGCGCCCGCCTACCGTCGCGCGGCCGAGTCGGGAGCGATCAATGTGCTCGAGCTCTGCGAGGCTGCGATAGTCCACGGTCTCTACGCCGGTGCCGGCGGGCTGCCGTTCACCGCCCTACCGGCCGGGCTCGAGCTGTCCGACGTCAGCACTGCCAACCCTGAGCACTTCCATACGATCACCGACCCGTTCACCCGTGAGCGGGTTCTGGTGGCGGCGTCGCTGCGGCCTGACGTAGCGCTGATTCACGCCCACGCCGCGGACGAGGGCGGGACGGTCTACTTCGCCGGAGCGCATTTCACCGATCGGCTGATGGCCATGGCGGCAAAGACGGTGATCGTCCAGGTGGAACGAATGGCCGAAGCCGGCGAATTCGCCGCTCAACCAGCCGACAGCGTCCTGCCAGGCTTCCTGGTCACCGCGGTCGTGGTGGCTCCGCGCGGCTGTCTGCCAACCGCATCACACGGCGCATACGGGTACGACGAGCCGGGACTTCGCGCCTACCTGAAGCTTGCCCGCACCCCAGAGGGCTTCACCGAATACGTGCAGGTCAATGGAATGGCACCGGCGGAGGTGACGGCATGAGCATCGCAGTCAAAGCCGAGTACTCCACCGGAGAGCTGATGGCCGCCGTTATGGCGCGCCACCTGCGTCCGGGTGAGGTCGCGATCATGGGCGCTGTGAGCGCGCTGCCGCAGGCGGCCTGCCGTCTGGCGCAGCTCACGACGGCGCCAGGCCTTTGGTTCATCGCGGGCGGAAGCGGTGCGGTCAATCCGCACCTCGACCCACTGGTCGCGTCCAGCTGCGACGAGCGGCTGCTGGACGCAGATGCGGTCATGACGCTCCCGGATGTGATCCTGGTCGAGGGTCGGGGGGACTTGATCGACGTCTTCTTTGCGGGCGGTCTGCAGATCGACGCGCACGGCAACTGCAACCTGGGCCCGGTCGGGCCCTGGCGCCACCCCACGCTGCGCGGACCGGGAGGCGTCGGCCTTCCCTTCGTCTCACGCGCCGGGCGAGTCGTCATCTACTCGATGTCGCACGACCGCCGGACCTTCGTCCAGCGCGTCGACTTCGTGAGCGGCCCGGGCTTCCCCGTCGGCCCTGGCGCGCTGCCGGGCGGAGGGCCGTCGCTGATCGTCACCCCGCTGTGCACGATGGATTTCGATCCCGAGACCCACCTTGCTCGGCTGGCCACCCTACACCCCGGCGTCACCCTGGATCAGGTGCTTGAGTCGACAGGCTTTGCGCCTATCGTCCCGCCGAAGCTCGAGACCACCCCGGCACCGACGCCGGACCAATTGGCAATCCTCCGCCGCCTGGACCCGACCGGCCTCCTGCGTGGTGGCGCGTAGCAGTGAAGCGCTTTGAAGATCAAGTCGCGATCGTCACCGGAGCCGCCAGCGGCATCGGCCGGGCGACGGCGCTCCGGCTGGCGGCAGAGGGCGCAGCGGTCGTGATCGCAGATGTCAACGTGGAAGGCGCCGGCAGCGTCGCCAAGTCGATCTCTGACGAGGGCGGCCGTGCACTTGCTCTGGGGGTGGACGTCACCGATGCCCCCGGGGTCAAGGGGATGACCGAACGAGCCGTCGCTGCCTTTGGCAAGGTCGACATCCTCGTCTCCAACGCGGGTTGGGACCGGGCCGGTCCATTCGCCGACACCGACGAGGAGCTCTGGGACCGTGTCATCGCGATCAACTACCGCGGTCACCTCGCCACGTGTCACGCCGCTCTTCCTTATATGAGGGAGCGGGGTAAAGGCCGGATCGTCACCGTCGCCTCAGACGCGGGCCGGGTGGGATCGAGCGGCGAGGTCGTCTACTCGGGTGCCAAGGGCGCAGTGATCGCCTTCACCAAGGGCCTGGCTCGCGAGGTTGCCCGCTACGGGATCAACGTCAACTGCGTGGCGCCGGGCCTGGTTGACACCCCGCTGCTCGCCGGGATAGCTGAGGGAAACGAGAAGCTGATCGCGGCGATCGTGCGCTCGATTCCTCTTCGGCGCACCGGGGTTCCTGAAGAGGTCGCGGCGGCCATCTGTTTCTTCGCGTCACCCGACGCCGCTTACATCACGGGCCAGACCCTGAGCGTAAACGGCGGGCTGACAATGCTTTGAGCGTGACCGTCGGAAGCTGACGATATGGAATCGGTCATGGACGAGCTATTGCGGCAGCATCGTGACGCGGAGGCGATGCTGGTCAAGCTGGCAGCCGGAGTGGGCCGAGTGCAGCGCGAGGGCGTGCGGGGAGCGGGCGTCCTCGATGACCTCCGTGAGCTACGACATGAGATCCAGGGGGAGGTCCTAAGCCATTTTCGCGAAGAGGAGCAAGCGCTCTTCCCGGTGCTGGGCCGGCACATCGACAGCGCTTCGGGTCCGATCGCGATGCTCATGGAGGAGCACGCGGTCTTCCGCCAGCTCGAGCTCCAGTTCGAAGAGGCGGTTGCGGCCCTCGAAGCCGGCCACGGTGACGGTTGGGAGGAGAAGGTGTGCGACGCCGGCGACTCGATCGCGCGCCTGCTGCCGCCGCACATCGAGAAGGAAGAGAGCGTTCTGTTCCCGATGGCCGTAGACGTGCTCAGTGCCGACGAGTGGGATCAAGTGCGACGGCTATGGGCTGAGGCGCGGGACGCAGCTCTGCAGGCATAGCGCCGCCGCCACGCATCCCGTTAACAGTCTTTCGGCTAAAGCGTGGAAACCGGCTGCCGGAACACCTCGTAGCTGGCCATGAGGCAGGTCCTGTACCCGATGGGGATGTGCCATTCCATGCTTCCGCGGATCGGCCGCGGCAGCGAGAGCAAGGAGCCGGCGCACGGAACCGTGCCGTCCCCAAAGGCCCGCGGACACTTCCCAGCGTGGTTGGGACCGTTGCAGCTGCCGATTTCCGCGCCGTCAGAAAGCCGGCAGATGGTGACGGCTCCAGGATGCCTGGGCAGAGCCATGTCAGCGGCCCGCGGGAACGAAAAGCTCGGACGGGCCCTGCGGACTCGCTGGCTCGGCGCTGGCGCGTTGCTGAGCCGTGCGAAGCCTCCCAGGGAAGCGACTCCCCACCACATCGCCCATGTCACTGGCAACACCAGCGCGGCGATCAGAAGATACGTGAATACCATGGTTGAGCCCATCGATTCGTCCTCCTTCGCGTCAGCCTGCGCTTTCAGGCAAAGGCGGATAGGGCCGAAAGACCCTATTCAGTCGGGACCGCAATAGTTGCTCGTGCCGGCAGGCGCAGCGCGATCGGAAGGCCGGCGACCCCGACCACCGCCAGCAGGCCCAGAGCCAGGTACGCGTTGCCGATCACGATCTGCGTCGCCAGCACGAGGACCAAGCCGCCGAGGTTGCCCGCCATCATGAGAAACCCGACGGCCGCCCCCTGCCGTTCGGGCCCTGCGTGGATCTCCGACCAGTCGAGAACGACAGGCAGGCTGGCAAGCAGCAGGAACCCGTCGATGAACAGCCAGGCGCCGAGCCAGATGACGTTTTGGAAAAGGGCCATCGCGATGAAGGTCACGGCTGACATCGCGACGGCGACAATCAGCATCGCTCTCCGTTGGTCTCTGGACGCCACAGCGGAAGGCAGCACCGCCGCGCCAATGATTCCCGCCAGTGTCATGACGGCAATGAGATTGCCCGCGGCCGAGGCCTCACCGAAGTGGTCGAGCACAGGTTGCAGGTAGGTGGCCACCGCGTTATAGGTCCCCATGCCGATGAAGAGCAGACCCGCCAGCAGCCACATGAAGCGGTCGCGGGTGAGCCAGCGGAGACTAACGCTGACCGACGGGTCGTCCCCGAACGCGGGCGGAGTCCTGAGCGCGATCACCACCAGGATCGCAGCCAGCACCGATGGGATCGCCTGCACGCCGAGCAGGAGGGGCACGCCGCCGGCCGCGAACAGTGGGCCTCCGCTGAGGACGGCCGCCAGTATGCCGACAAAGAGCGCCGCCGTGCCGATCGAGATCGCGACGGCGCGCTCACCGGGAGGAAAGTAGCGCGCGGCCACCTTCGTGATGCTGTTGAGGACCAAGGGTTGGCCGGCGGCGATCACCAGCTGCCCTGCGAGCTGCCAGGCAAAAGACGCTGGAGAAAGGAGTCGGATCACCGCACCTGCGCCAGTCAGCAGCGCGCCTACCCCCAGCGCCTGTTCGAATCGCATGTCGAGCCAGCGTCCCGTTGGCAGCGCGAGCAGGATGTAGACGCCAGGAAAGATAGCCGCGAGATCGCCAACGGTTCCGACATCTACGTTCATGACCTTCGCGGTCTGCGTGTCCACCGCGGCAAACGTCAGCCAGAGCAGCTGCGTGCTCGCCGCAAGCAGCGCATATGCGGTGAGGATTGCCCAGCGGCTGGTCGACAGCATCGTCACCGAGCCAATTCGTCCGGCCATTCTCAGTCTTGCCTCGCGTTCAGTCGCGAGTACATGCCGTGGAGCCGGCTGTATAGCCGCTTGTACTCAGCGTACATGGGCCCGTATATGGCCCGGGCGCCAGGATCAGGTTCGAACGTGGTTGTCACGCGAACCAGGCCGCGCACATCGTCGAGCGAGATCTTGCCCAATGACATGGCCGCGAACAAAGCAACTCCACGGAGGTTGGTGTACATCGGGTCGGCCACCCTCTCGATGCGGCGCCCGAGAATGTCCGCGTGGATCTGGCACCAGAGGTCCGAGCTCGCCCCGCCGCCGAGAATGCGGAGGACCGGCAGAGGTCGGCGGACGAACCCCTCGACGGCGTCCAGCAGCCAGCGCGCATTGAACGCGACGCCCTCGAGCAGGGCACGGACGATACGCGCGCGGTCGGTGGTCAAGGAGACATTGAGGAATGCCCCGCGCAGCGTCCGATCCTCGACGGGCGTGCGCTCGCCTTTAAGCCACGGTGTGAAGACGACGCCACCAGCGCCTGCCGGCGCCCTGGCCGCGACCGTCATCAGGTCGTCATAGGCAGCCGTCCACGCCTCGGCCAGCCCATCATCCGGCCCGAGGATCGAGTCGCGCAACCATTCGAGGCAGAGGCCGGCGGTCTCGTGATTGTTGGCGACCAGGTAGGCGCCCGGCCTCAGCCCGGGCACAGAGGCCATCTGATGGATCACGTCCGTGCGCTTGAACGGCACCTCGCACCCGATCCAGGCGGTGGTGCTGATCGTGATGTGGGCTTCGAATGGAGCCACCGCTCCCGACCCTATGAATGCCGTATGCAGATCGGGCACTCCGGCGACCACAGGCACTCCCGCCGGCACGCCGAGCTCCTCCGCGACCCGGGGCAGGATGCTGCCAAGCACGGTGCCCGTCGGCAAGAGCTCCGGAAGCCGGGCCCTGTCACGCCCCGACCGCGCAACCAGCGCCGGCACGTACTTGACCGGCGCTCCCGGCCGGTTGTCGGTGAGCCAGGAAAGGATCATGGAGGCCGGGGTGGCGGCGGTGCGGCCGGTGAAGCGCAGCCCTATGTAGTCGAGGGGCTCGAGCAACGTGTGGGACCTCGTGTACACGTCGGGCTCGCAGTTGCGCAAGTACAGCTCATGGCCGAGTGGGTCCGCTCCGTTCGGCGAGGGCGCGCCGCCCGTGATCTGGATCCACCGCACCATGTTCCCGGGCGAATACCCGAAAAGCGAGATCGGCCCGCCGCCCATCACCTTCGATGAGAAGCGACCCCCGCGGGTGTCGGACCACAGCCGGCAGTCACCCACTGCAAAACCATCGGCGCCGACGGGGACTGTCGATCCCCATTGCCCAGTGATCCCGACGCCGACCAGGTCCGACGGGTCGGCAACCTTGGAAGCCATGAGCGAGCGCACTCCGTCGCCGATGCGGGTCCACCATTCGGAGGTGTCCTGTAAGGCCCCACCATCTGGCAGGTAGCGCGTCCTCACCGGACCGAGCGCATGTCCGAGCAGGTCACCGGTCAGAGATACCGCGCCTGTCTTTGGGCCGCCGGTGCCGAGATCGATCGCGAGTAACCAGGGTTTGCCCGACACCTTAATGGTGAGTCTCGTTCGGAGCCACGTCATACATCGCGTCGAGCGCCGCGGTGAAGAGGGTGTTGAGGATCTCGTCGCCGTCGGGCGTTCCTCCCAGGCCGTAAAGCGCTCCGCTCCGGGGCGAAGGTCGCGACGGGTGCTTGGCGTACTCGACGGCCTCGCGTAGGTCGGCAACGAATGCCTCGGCGACACCAGGCGCGGTGTTTGGCCTGGTGACACAGAAGTGAAGCGCAGGCGGAAGGTGCAGACCGTTCAACCGCCATCCCTTGGCGATGAGGTGGTCGTTGACGTGGTAGATGTCGAGTGTCGGCGCTCGGAATGCGACCAGGAACGTCGGCTCGCCGATCACCTCCAGTTCGGGGATGGCGTCGACCCCCGCCCTGATGGTGGCCGCGGTCCGGAAAATCCTGTCCGCGACCTCGAGGTAGCCGCTCTCTCCCAGGCTCACCATCGCGGCCCAGGTCGCCGCCACCACGCCACCCGAGCGGCTGCCGGACAATCCGGGTGAGAAGTAGATTCCTCCGGGCCAATCGGGGAACGTAAAGTACTGATACTTGCGCAGCTCGCTGTTCCGGTAAAGCAGCACCGACGTCCCCTTGAGGGCGTAACCGTACTTGTGCGTGTCAGCGGAGATCGACGTGACCCCTGGCACGCGGAAGTCGAATCTCGGAATGCGATAGCCGAGGCGCTCACCCCACGGCAGGATGAAGCCTCCAAGGCAGCCGTCGACGTGCAGCCCGAGGTCGTGCTCGAGCGCGATCTCCGACAGTTGCTC
>JBGQGI010000042.1:0-8946 GCA_041497375.1 Candidatus Dormibacteraceae bacterium
ACCGGGGACGCCGACGACTCGACCACACGAATCGCACCTGATGTGCTCGTGGTGGTCCTCTCGAAGCTCGAAATGCGCTTTGCCATCGCCCAGGTCGATCTTGTCCACCAGGCCCTCGCGCTCCATGCCCGCCACCGCTCTGAAGACGCTTGAGTAGTCGGCGCCCCCGAGTGAGGCGCTGACGGCCTGTTGAAGCTCGTCGATCGACCAGACATGCCGGCCGGGGGTGGTGAAGAGGAGCCGGACCTGGTCTCGTACCGGGCTGGGTGGAGCCATTGCATCAAGGATACCAAGCGCAAAGACATTGCGCAATTAGGTTGTGCAATACTCTTGCACAATGCGTGGCAGGCTGCTTTCGGCGCTGGTAGTTTCTGGGCTGGCGGTCGCGGGGACCGCCTGTGAAACCGGTACGCCGGGGGCGACCCCTGGGCTCATAAGCGTCGTGGCCGGCGAAAACTTCTGGGGCAGCATCGCCGCCCAGCTGGGTGGCTCACGAGCATCGGTTCACAGCGTCGTCACCGATCCCAACGCGGACCCGCACGAGTACGAGACGAACACGCAGGATGCCCGAACCTTTGCGGAGGCCGACCTCGTGATCTTGAATGGCGCGGGCTACGACAACTGGGGCCAGAAGCTGCTCGACGCCAACTCGAGCAGCCACCGCACTGTGGTCAATGTCGCGCAGCTGCTTGGTCGCAGACTTGGCGACAATCCGCACTTCTGGTACGACCCCGGTTACGTGCTGACGGTCGCCGAAAAGATCACAGCCGAGTACAAAGCGATCGACTCGGGGGGCGCGTTGTACTACGACCAGCAACGAAGCGCGTTCGCGTCTGCGCTGAAGCCCTACACGGACCGGATCGCGGAGATCAAAAGCAGATATGCAGGCGTGCCGATCGGGTCGACCGAAAACATCTTCGTCTACATGGCGGGAGCGCTTGGCCTCAACTTGCTATCGCCTCCCGAGTTCATGAACGCGGCTGCCCAGGGCACCGATCCGCCGGCATCCGCCCTCGCCACCTTCCACGACCAGGTCGCCGGCAACCGGATCAAGGTCCTCGTCTACAACATCCAGGCGTCGAGTGCACTGACCGTGAGCCTGAAGCTACTGGCGCAGCAGCAGAAAATTCCTTTGGTCGGTGTCAGCGAGACGCTGCAGCCGGCCGGCGCGACGTTTCAGGACTGGCAAACGGAGCAGCTGAGCGCGCTCGAGGCGGCGCTGGCTTCAGCGGCGTGAGCGTGAACGATCCGGCGAACGCCATCGTCGCCCGCGGGCTCGCGGCCGGGTACGGATCGCATGCCATCTGGTCTGACGCCAACTTTTCGATCCCGGGCGGATCGTTCACGGCAGTCCTCGGTCCAAACGGCGCCGGCAAGTCGACGCTGATCAGGCTGATCCTGGGACTGCTGCACCCGATCGCGGGCACGCTTGATGTCCTTGGCGAAGCACCCAGGCGAGGCAACCCCCGAATCGGCTACGTCCCGCAGGGCTCGGCTTTCGATCCAGAGCTCTCAATCCGCGGGCGCGACTTCGTCGGGCTGGGCGTGGATGGACATCGGTGGGGAGTGAGGCTGAGCGGCCGCGCGCAGATCGCGGCGGCCACCGATGCCGCGATCCGAGCAGTCAGCGCGGAGGCTTACGCGAATCGGCAGCTGGGTCGCCTGTCGGGTGGTGAGCAGCAGCGGTTGCTCCTTGCGCAGGCTCTCGTCGGTCAGCCGAGCCTGCTCTTGATGGACGAGCCCCTCTCACATCTCGATGTGCGGAACCAGGGCGCGATTGTTCAACTGATTAGCGAGGTCGCGCGCAAAAGAAATCTGACCGTGATGCTCATTGCTCACGACGTGAACCCGTTGCTCTCGCACATCGACCACGTGCTTTACATCGCGCAGGGCAAGCTCGCCATGGGCAAGCCCGCCGACATCATCACCTCGGAGTCCCTGTCCGAGATCTACTCATCGCCGGTTGAAGTCTTGCGTGACAGGCTCGGGCGCCTTTTCGTGGTCGGCCTCGAGGAGGAGGTCAGCCACCCGCATGGTTGAGCTGATCCCGATCGCTACCGCAGCGGCACCCACGGACCCGAGCTGGAACCCCTTAGACGACCTGGCATTGCTTTTCCACTACGAGTTCATGGTGCACGCGTTCGAAGCAGGCACCGTCGTCGCCATCGTGGCGGGCGCGATCGGTTACTTCGTCGTGCTGCGGGGGTCGGCGTTCGCTGCGCATGCTCTTTCACATATCGGCTTCGCGGGCGCCACCGGCGCCGTGGTGCTTGCGCTCAGTCCGATCGTTGGACTTCTGGCTTTCACGTTGGGCGCAGGCGTTGCAATCGGAGCACTTGGGAACCGCCTGCGCGGGCGCGACGTCACGATCGGCATCGTCCTGTCGTGGGCGCTCGGCCTTGGCGTGCTGTTCATCTCGCTGTATCGCGGGTACTCGACCGAGGCCTACGCGCTGCTCTTCGGCCAGATCCTCGGCATAACCTCGTCGGACGTCGTCGCCACCATGGCCGCAGGCCTGATAACGATGGTCGCCCTGGTGGCGGTTTACCGCCCGTTGCTGTTCTCGTCGGTCGACGAGGACGTCGCCGGCGCCAAAGGGGTGCCGGTGACCGTACTCTCGATCGCGTTCATGGCGATCCTGGCAGTGGCGGTGAGCGAGGCCGTGCAGGTGGTCGGCGTGCTGCTGATCTTCGCTCTCATAGTCACGCCCGCGGCGATCGCCGTGAGGTTCTCGAGCCGGCCGCCCGTAGCGATCGCAATTGGAATCCTGCTGGCTCTTGCGTTCACATGGTTCGGCCTTGCCATCGCCTTCTTCTCGCCGCACCCGGTCAGCTTCTTCATCACGACCCTGGCCTTCGCCACGTACCTGTTGGTGAGGCTGGCCGAAGCGCTGCGCTCGCGCCAGCGCGTTCGCGTCTAGGACGAAAGCAATAGGTCTCGGCTGGGACTATGGTCGGCGGGTGACGGCGCCGATCTTCCTGGCCATGATGTTTCGGTACGCGGATGGCAGTCTCACCTTGGCCTTCTGGTACGCCGCTGCACTATCGACGCTCATGATCGGCGCCGGGATCTGGGGCTTGGTGGCTCCAGAATCGTTCCGAGTCTTCTATTTCAACCTCTACCACGGTCTGCCGCGGACGCTCGGCCATCGACAGTCATCAGAGAGGACAACCACTGGGTGGGGATGGGGATCGCGTACGTCCATACGCCTCAGCAGCGTGCTCGCCATCGCGGTGGCGGGCACCTTCATGGCCTGGGTTGCCTTCTTCACTCGTCCCGGCGTCACGTATTGAGGCTGCGATCAGCGGCTGAGGATTCACCATCGACAAGGCGTAAGCATTCTCATTCGCCGAGGTGCGAAACCACCTTTCCAAGGCTCGAGTGTTCGAGCTTCACATCCAGAGCGGTGAGGTGGGTGCCCACCCACTCGCCGCTTTTCTGGACGACGCGCTCAAGGGTGTCCTCGTCGATGCAAGCGGTCATTGAGATGAGCTCGTTCGAGTCGGTTGCTACCAGGTGGTAGCTGAGGAACCCTGGTTCCTTGCGCAAGTGATCGGTCCAGCCTTCATCGACCATTTGAATCACTTCGTCGCGCTGCCCTTCACCGATCCGATATCGCCTGATGCTCATGAACATCCACGTCGCCTCCTCGATTGCCGGCCGACCGTAAGGAACACTGAAAGTGTGCGCCAAGGGTGTGTTGGCAGTGAAGTTCCGCCGGGACGCAAAATACTTGGATGGCCAAGGCTGCAGAGCTGACTCGGCTCGAGGAGAACCTCGACCACATCCGCCAGGCGCCGCAGGACGAGGGGACTGTTGAGCTGATCGTCGCCCGACCCGGCGTTGACCAGCGGGAGGTCTTGAGCGAGGGCTGGCTCGAGGAGGGCGCCGGCCTGAAGGGCGACACATGGCGGGCTCGTGGCAGCAGCCGCACCCCGGATGGGAGCGCCAATCCCGATGCGCAGCTCACGCTCATGAATGCGCGGGTCGCAGGCGCGATCGCGGGTGAGCGCCAGCGCTGGCCTCTGGCCGGCGACCAGCTTTACGTGGATCTCGACCTCAGCCTCGCGAACCTGCCCCCTGGGAGCCGGATCCAGATCGGCTCAGCGGTAATCGAGTTCAGCGAGGCCCCGCACACCGGCTGCGCGAAGTTCATGGCGCGCTACAGCGCCGAGGCGCAGATCTTCGTCAACTCTCCAGTTGGTCGCGAGCTGCGCCTGCGAGGGGCCAATTGCCGCGTGGTGGTGGCCGGCTTGGTGCGGCGAGGCGACTCGATCAGAAAAGTGCCGGCCTAAGCGCTGGCGTCCGATCTCAAAAGTCAGGCGGCCCGTCCATCACGCGCCGCACTTCGATTGGAACCTTGACGTTCGCTTAACCGTTCATGACCGCGGTTTCTCGTCCGGATGGCCGGTGTTGCCAAAGGCGATCCGGTCTCGGACCACTGGTGCGCGGCCCAGGAGGCGCGCTCGCTGGACTGCATCCTCGCCAAATCGATCGCGGATTGCGTCCATCGCCGTCTCCAGGCGCGCGTCGCGCGGTTTGGAAGGAGCTGAGAAGAGATCCATCTGGCCGGGGCCGGCGTCGCTGAGTCCTGCGAGCCCGACGCCCAACGTTCCGACCGCGCGGCGCGTGTCGCGCGCAGCGAGGAGCTTCAACGCGGCTTTGTAGATCTCGTCGCCTGTTGAGATCGGTGCCGCGAGCTTGGATTGCCTGGAGAAGCGGTCGACGTCCGGCCGGTACACCACGCCGATCGAAACGACGCTGCCGCGCCGCCCGGCCGCGCGCGCGCGCCGCCCGACCATGTCCGACAGGCGCATCAAGAGCTCTTCCAGCTCAGCCTGGGCGACGGTTGCACGAGAGAGCACATGCGAGTGGCTGTAGCTCTTGCGTGTAACGCTCTCGAAGGTACTCACCTCAAAGCCGCGCAGGCGCTGGTGCCAGCCGTTGGCGACATCGGACCGCATCCCCGCGAGGTCCAGTTGGGCCGCCGTGGCATACAAGAAGTCGATGACCGTCTGGATCCCTGCTTTGCGCAGGCGGGTGGCCGTGGCCTCGGCGACCCCTGACAGATCGGTCAGCTCGAGTCGCTCGAAGACGGTGACGAGGTTGGTGTGGTCGATTCGCTGCAGCCCGTCGCGCTTGTCGAGGTTGGACGCTTGCTTGGCCATCCAGATGGAGGTTGATATCCCGACGGAGCAGGTGACACACTCGCCGATCTCTTCGCGGATCGCGCGCTTGATCGCGCGACCGACGCCCTCGGGGCCTAGCTTGACGAGGTCGGGAGTCCCGACCAGGTTCATCGAGGCCTCGTCGATCGACATCCGCAGCACGTCGGGCGTGTGACGCAGCATGATCTCGATCAGGCTGTCAGAGGCGGCCCGATATCGCGGCGGATTGGGCTCCCTGACGATGATCCGCGGGTAGATCGCCTTGGCCTCGAAGACTCGCATCCCCGTCTTGATGCCAAGTTCTCGAGCCTCGCGTGACGAAGAGACGATCGTCGCGGCGTCCACGGCATATGCGGCGATAGCGAGCGGCCTGCCTCTTAGCTTCGGATCGTACTGCTGCTCGATCGAGGCGAAGGCGCAGTTCAGGTCGATCACGAGTGTCGTCGGCGGGGCTTCGTTGAGCCCAAGATTCGCCGGCCCGGCACCCATAGCGAGCAAATGTTCGCACAACCCTCCCCCCGCTGGGGCCCCCGCGCCGGGGCGCGGGAGTGGGTGCCAGGCTCGCCTAGCGAGCCTCGCCGGGTGAGGGGGCGTGCAGCGGGAAAGGATGATAAGTCTCGAGTTTTATCATTCGTTATCAAATGGCAACCGTCTGGCCGCCGACCCCCTACCGTCCCGGAAACGGCATAGACCCTCCGTACCTGGGCGACCGTGAGGAGCAGATCGAGGCCGTCCGCGGCTTTCTGAAGAACCCGAGGCACCCGCGCAACGTCCTCATCACAGGGCTGCGGGGCGTCGGGAAGACGGTGCTGCTGAACCGCATGCAGGGCGAGGCGGAGTCGGGTGGCTGGATTGTGATCGACCGCGAGTTCTCCGAGAGCGACGCCGAGCCGCATTCGTTCGCAAACGCCGTGCTCACCGATGTCAACCGCGCGCTGCGGCGGCTCAGCCTATCGACCCGGCTGAAGGACAAGGCCGGTCAGATGCTGCAAGCGGCGATCGACCTGGTCGGCGCGCTGACTGTGAGCTATGGCGAGTTCAAGGTGAGCGTGGACACCAAACGCCGCCGCGGCGAGGCGGCGCGCCGCCTCGACGACGACCTACGCGAGGCGCTGACCCACATTTGCGAGCTCTGCTTGAAGAGCGAGTACAAGGGCCTGGTCCTGCGCTATGACGAGTTCCACGTCGTCCGGGAGAGGACCGGCGACCTCACGTTGAGCGCGCTGCTCAGCGCCACGTCGGCCGTGCAGCAACGCAGCCTGCCGATGATGCTGATGCTCTGCGGCCTGCCACCCGTGGTCGACAACCTCTCGCGTTCGAAGAGCTACTCAGAGCGGATGTTTGCGACGCAAGAGCTCGGCAACCTCCGTCCGCCCGAAGACAGGGCCGCGCTGGTCGACCCTGCCGTCAGGTTGGGCCGCCGCTACGCCGACGACGTGGTGGATGCGGTGATGGCCGACAGCGGCGGGTACCCGTTCTTCATCCAGGTCTATGGCGACGCGCTCTGGTCGAGCTCGCAAGGGGAGACGATCACGATGCTCGATCTGCGGCGCTTGCGGCCGCGCATCCTCGCCACGCTCGATGCCGGCTTCTTCCGGGCGCGCTACGTCAGGGCTTCACCGCACGAACGCTTGCTGATGCGCGATATCGCGAAATTTGGCGAGAGCGCAACGATCGAGCAGATGCAGCAGGCGTCGGGCAAGCGCAACAACGAGATCCAGCCGACGGTCAGCGCGCTGATCCAGAAGGGCCTGGTCTACAGGCCGGAAAGAGCGAGGATCGCGTTCACCGCCCCGATGTTCGGAGCGTTCCTGTTGCGAACTCCGGATTGATAGGGAACCCACGTTATCAAGTGGTATCAATCATGGCCGTCGGCGTAGGGCTGATCGTGACAACGCTCTGAAATGCAGCCACCACCCATCGCACCGCCTCAATGGTCACCTGATGGTCAGTGGTGGTGGGACGGCGTGCGGTGGCGACCTCGGAGTGACGCCGTGCCTTCGCCTCTGCCAATGCCCCCACCCAGCTACTGGGTGCCCCCACCTGTCCCCAGCTACGCGCCGGTTCTCCTCAAACCATCGCCCGGCCTGCGCATCCTTTTGCTGGTGGAGCTCGGCATTGCGGGGCTGATCACCGCTGCGTTCTCGTTGTTTGGTCTGCTCGCCGTGACCTCCGGCGCCAACAGCCCTGAGGACATCTTCCTTTTAGCTCTCCTCGTCCTTTTGCTTGCGGTTTCGCTGCTGGCGTTCGTGGGCGTCGCGTTCCGGGCGCCATGGTCACGCGCGGTCGCGATCATCGCGGGTATCGCGGTCTCGCTGACCTGCGTGGGGCTGGTTCTCGGGATTCCAATCCTGATCGCGGCATCACGCGCCGAGCTGAACCGGGCCCGCCCACAGACGGCCTAGAAGTATCTAGAGCTCCTCACGTACCTTTTCGGCTGCCTTTGCGAGCGCAGAGAGCTTGCCGAAGGCCTTGGCGCGAGGGAGGTATTTCATCCCGCAGTCGGGCGCGAGGATGAGGCGCTCCGCATCGACGAACTGGAGCGCGTTGCGGATTCGCCCCACCAAGATTTCAACGTCCTCCACCGGGCTGTCGTCAGCAAGGTCGATGACGCCGACGATCAGCCGCTTGCCGGCCAGGCTCTTCAGCACCGACAGGTCGACTTTCTGCTGCGCCGACTCCATCGAGATCATGTCGACGTCGACATCCGCAAGCTCCTCGAGAAACGGATAACCGTTGGGACGCGAGTGGACTATGTGCGCGTAGCCGAAACACGTGTGTAGGGCAGTCTCGCCTTTGATTCCTTCGAGCGCTTTGTTGATGGCCCTGATTGCGAATCGCCGTGCCTTTTCCGACCTGGCCTGCAGGTATGGCTCATCGAGCTGCACTACGTCCGCACCCGCCGTGAAGAGATCGCGTACCTCTTCGTTGACCGCCTCGGCGAGCGCCATCGCGAGCGCCTCCTCGTCGTGGTAGTAGTCGTCCTGGGCCTGCTGCGACATCGTGAACGGGCCGGGTAGCGTGGCCTTGATCTTGTGTTCGGTATTAGCGCGCAGGAACTTGACGTCCCTCACTTCGACGGCACGGGTCCTGCGTATCGGACCCACCACGCGCGGCACCGGGTTGGGGTGGCCAGTCCGGTCGAGGGCGGTGCCGGGGTTGTCGAGGTCCATCCCGTCGAGCGCTGTCGCGAAGCGGTTCGAGTAGCTCTCGCGCCTTATCTCGCCGTCGGTGATGATGTCGATTCCGGCTCGTTCCATGTCTCGAATCGCGACCACCGTCGCGTCATCCTGTGCCTGCTCCAGGTGCTCGGCCTGTGGGCGCCAGATCTCCAGCGCGCGAGTGCGAGGGGGGAGACGGCTCCCGAGCACGGCCCGGTCGACGAGCCAGTCAGGCTGGGGATAGCTGCCTACCACCGTGGTCGGGAGGAGATGCGCCACAAGGAAAAGGGTATCCGCGGCTCGTGGTCGCCGCACCACCCGCGCCGAGCTCCCGGCGCATCATGATGCTGGCCTGATGACATCCAAGCCCACGATCGACAAGACTGGCTCGGCGGCCGGCCGGCTCAAGGGCGACTCCTGCGAGCAAGACTGGATCTGGGACCGCAAGGTCGAAACCGCATCTCCTGCCGACCAGGTCGCCGCGGCCTCTGCCGCCTGGGACGCCCAGCTCCAACACCTCGCAGAGGGGTCGCCGTTCTATGCACAGAAATTTCGCGCGGCCGGGATCGGCGCCGCCACTAAGGTCCGGCTGGCCGACATCACCAACCTGCCGTTTA
>JBGQGI010000043.1:0-8859 GCA_041497375.1 Candidatus Dormibacteraceae bacterium
AGCTGATGTAGGTCTCGAGCACGCTGGCGTCGCCGCCGAAGTCGTAGTGCCAAACGTGGTCGAGGATCTGGCTGCGGGTAAGGACGCGACCTGCATTGACGAGCAGATATCGCAGCAGCCGGTACTCGGTGTTGGTCAGGTCGACGACCTGGCCGTTGCGTCTCACCTCGTGGCCCTCGTCGTCCATCTCGAGGTCGGCCAGCGTCAGCTTCCCGTCTTGAGGCTCGCTGCCGCCATGCCTTCTCAGCACCACGCGGACCCGCGCCATGAGCTCTTCGACGCTGAACGGCTTGGTCACATAGTCGTCGCCGCCCACTGTCAGTCCATGAACCTTGTCGTCGGTGGCGTCCTTGGCGGTCAGGAAGATGATCGGGACCTTGTTGCCGGCGGCGTTCAACCGCCTAAGGACCTCGAGACCGTCGATGTCGGGGAGCATGACGTCGAGGATCACGAGGGCAGGCGAGAACTGGCTGACAGCGGTCACCGCTCCGCGACCCGTGGCCGCCGTCTTGACACTGAACCCTTCGTACCGGAGGGCCATGGCCACCAGCTCGGTGATGTTGGGCTCGTCGTCCACAACGAGGACCCGCGCTCCTTCGCCGTCCTTGGTCACAGCGTTAATGCTGCCCCGATTCCCTGTGAGTTTGCTGGGAAATCGATGTGGAGTGTCTTGGTTTTGGCCATCCCGCGAGGCGGTGAACAGATCCCGTTCGGTCCACCAGGCGGGCGGGGAGGCGGCTCTCCTCGAGCCATTCGATTGCGGCTTCGCCCTTCACGATGGCCGCGGTCGAGGCGATATTGGCGTCGACACACGTGCCGGCAACCACCGTGGCCGTGCGCCATGGGCCCTCGCTGGGCAGGCCGGTCGCCGGGTCGATGATGTGGTGGAGCGCCACGCCGCCCCGGGTCCAGCGCCGGATGGTCGTGCTCGAGGTGGCGAGGCCGCCCGACCTGATGCTGATCGTCTCCTCGCCTTCCTGGATCGGCGCGCCGCTGTCCTCGCTCGTCTGGATCAGCCATCCCTCGGTAGGAGGCTCGCCCACGACCGCGATGTCGCCGCCGAGGCTCACCAACACCCCGCCGTGGCCGACTCTCGAGAGCGCCGCGGCTGCCGCCAGGTCTGAGGTGAGCGCTTTCGCAGTGGCGCCGAGGTCGATGTCGACCCCGCGAGGCAGGCGCACGGTTCGCGATCCCTCGTCGAGCACAACTGCCTGCCAGCCAGGTATCCGGCTCACCACGAGGTCGATCGCGATGCCGTCAGGCCGCACCGCGGCGAAGTCTGTGTCGTAGCCGGCCAGCTTGATCGCCGAACCCACAGTCGGGTCGACCGCGCCTCCCGTGAGCCTTGCGCCGCGAAGGGCAGCGGCGATCAGCTTCGTCAAGAGCGGACTGATCACCACGGAGCGATCCGGTGTTGCGTTGAGCCGGCTGAGCTCGCTGTCTTCGCGAAACCGGTTGGCGGCAAGATCGACGGCTTGTACGACCTCGTCGACGGCGGACTTCGCCGCCGCCAGGTCACCCTCGTGAGTGACGATCACCCTCAGAGAGCCGCCGAATGCGCGGCCGTCAGCGATGGCGACCGGCGTCCTGGCTCTCGTCAACTCGCTTTTGCGCCGGGTGGCGAGGGAGGGGGCCGGCGCTCCACTCTCCTCAAGGCGAGGGCGAGGACGGGGCAGCTGTCGACGGCCTTCTGTGCGTGGGGCATCAGAGATCCCGGAATCGGGCCGGGCGCGATGATCGGGTATCCCCAGTCATCCAGTGTGATCCGCTCGGGAAAGAGCTCGGCGCACAACCGGCTGCCGTCACACTTGGTCCGGTCGATCCAGAGCTCGGTCTGTGCCACGTCAGGAGGCCCGCCGGCCGCGCGCGCCCGCTGCGGTTGCGAACTCCGGCTCGAAGACTTTCAACGCCGACTCGAGGAAAGCGACGGCGCCATCGGGATGCCGGCACGCGCCGCGTCCTTTGACCATTGCGGTCCAGCGATGCAGCTGCGGCAGGTCACCGTGGTCAGCATGGCGTGCGGCGATTCGCGTGGTCGCAGCAGACAGGCTGCGCAGCCCGAAGAAGCACGGCCCGCATTGCGCTGCGCTCTCGTTGGCGAGGTGCTGCAAGATCCGCGCCGAAACATCGAGCGGGTCGGCCGTCTCATCGAGGACGCTGACCACTCCGCAACCGAGCGACCCGCCAGCCGCGCGAAGCCCTCTGGGATCGAGCACCATCGAGCCGGCCTGGTCCGCGCTGATCCAGCCGCCGAAGTAGCCGCCAAGGAGCACGGCGCGAGCCTTTCCGCTGACGCCACCCGCAAGCGCCAGCACCTCGTCGACGCTGCAACCGGAGGCAACCTCGATCACGCCAGGCTTCGCCACCGCACCACTCACAGTCAAAAGGATCGTCCCCGCCGCATGGTGCCGTCCCAAAGACTGGAACCAGGCATCCCCGTATCGGGCGATCAGCGCTGCATGGGCGAGGCTCTCCACGTTCTGCACCAGGGTTGGACGCCCGTCCACGCCGCGCTCAAAGGGTCGGGGTGGAGTCGCCTGCGGGACGGCGACGCCCGAGTTGACGAAGTTGACTGCCGCGGTTTCCTCGCCGGCCACATAGCTTGGCGGCGCACCGAGCAGGGTGGTTCTTGCCCGATCAGCCGGCGGGCGCTCGGCGAGCGCCCGCGCCATGGCCGCGGCCGCTGCGCCGTGTGCCTCACCAACATAAAGGAGGGTCCTGTTTGCGCCCACTGCATCCGAAGCAAGCAACGCGCCGTCGATGACGAGATGAGGCCGGAGAGACATCAACGTCCGATCCTTTCGGCTGAGCGGCTCGCCCTCAGCGCCGTTGGCGATCACTACGGCAGCGCCGCGCGAGCGGCTTTCGACGGACCTCCATTTGACGCCCACCGAAAATGACGCGCCGCCCCTGCCGACGAGCCCGCTCCGGTCGAGGGTGTCGATCAGCGCCCCGTTGCCGCGCGGTCGAGGCCCCAGCCGTTTGACGTGGTCGCGAAAGCTTTCCGGGCCGGCGGAAGACGGCGGGCCTGCGAAGAGGCTCAAAACGGTCACTTCACCACCTTCCTGGATACTCGCTCGCGGAACCGCGCGCGATCCGCCGCAAGTGGATCCGCTGACGTGAACATGAGGCGGGCGCCCACGGACCCGACCACGGCGGCGATGCAGACGACGTCGATGGCCAGCATCCACGCCGACCAGGTGTCGGTCCCGGTGCCGAAGCCGTGCAGCACAGCTATGGGCCATGACCCATATGACAACCAGTGGATCGCGCGCCAGGCGGAATGGCCGATGACGCCGCGCACCAGGCTCGTGACGGTGATGGCGATCAGCAGCTCAAACGCGATCACCCCGAGGCCGAGCCAGAACGTCCGGTAATAGGACGAGAACGGAATCACCGCGGCCAGCCAGCCAAGGTGGGTGAAGGGGTCCACCACGGCGGTGACTATGTGCAGCGCTAGGAACACCAGCGCCGTCAACGCGAGGTTTCGATGCAGGCCGGTGGTCAGGAAGCGAGGCCAGCTCGGGACCTCGAAGCGAAGGGACGATAGAACCCCAAGCACGACCACTGCGCTGAGAAGCACCAATGAGACCGCTCCGGCACCCCTGGTGGTGTACCAGAGGAGTGTGTTGTTCAGCATCGACGCGAACTACGATCCGCCGGAGACTGCGACGCCTGAGCTGGACGACGAGCTGACCGGTGTGGGCGAGGCCTGGAGGCCGGTTGAGGTGCTGGTGGATGTCGAGGTCGAGCCCGACGACGTGGAGGTGCTCGCAATGGCTCCCGTCGAGGTGGCGGCCGTTCGGGGGATCGTGTGAGCGCTGACCGCGCCGAGGAGGCCGACGCCCGCGACCGCACCGAAAGCCAGCCCCGCGGTGAGGCGGCTCAGCATCCTGTTCGCGGCGTCGCGAGCCCGGATCCTTTTGTCAGTCATCTTCTTGTTTTCCATGATCCCCACTGTCGCGCGCTCCGCTTGTTGCTTCCTGTGAGAAACGTGGGAGTTTGCTGAGAAGTAACGCGCGGGCCGGGCCGATTCAGCAACGCCTTGACAGTAAACTCTGGTTCGACGCCCTCGTAGCTCAGGGGATAGAGCAGGACGGTCCTAACGTCAAGGTCGGGGGTTCGATTCCCTCCGGGGGCACCAAACGCATTTTTCAAAGCATTCGCACGAGCACATGACTGCTTGGTGGCACGACGGGTGGTGCTGGTCCAAAAAAGAGACCGCGCGAATAGGCCCGGCGAGCGAAGCGATGCCGGCAATCAAAAGCAGTTTCAGAGCCCCCGCACGAGCACATGCCTGCATGGCGGCACGACGGGTGGTGCTAGTCCAAAAAAGAGGCCACGCGATTCGGTCCGGCGAGCGAAGCGAGCGGCGATAGCTACGGCTTAGGCGTCGTCCGGCCGTTCAGCGGCGGTAGGTAGGGCATAGGGTCGGTCACCTGGTCGTTGACCCGGAGCTCGAAGTGGAGATGCGGTCCCGTGGACATCCCGCTCGTCCCTTCGAGGCCGACCCGTTGTCCCCGCGCGACGTGGTCGCCGACCCTCACATCGGTTTCGAGCAGGTGGCCGTACAGGGTCATGATCCCGCCGCCATGCGCGACGATCACGTAGTTGCCGTAACCCACCTGCGTGTTGGCCACGGCCACCACCACGCCAGTGGCAGCAGCTGTCACCGGCGTGCCGATGCGCGCCGCGAGGTCGATGCCCGTGTGGAAATGCGGGTACGGGCCAAGTGGCGGTTCAAGCAGTAGCTCGCTCGGGCCGAAGGGCTGGGTTATCCATGCGCCGGCGATCGGCCACGAGAGCGTGAGGCCGGGGAGCGTGGTGCCGACCGGCAGTGTGCGCGTCACCATCGCCAGGCCCGCCCCCACCTGTGCCTGGTTCCAGGCTGCCTGGTATGCCCTCTGGATCAGCAGCTGCTCCTGCTGCTCCAGGAGATGCGCCAGGGCCGCGGTCACGTCGGGCGGTTGGTTGGTGAGACCGGCCATAGCGGCTCTGATTTGCGACATCAATAGACCGAGCTGGGCGGTGATGTCGTTCTGCTGGCTGATTGCAGAGTTCAAAGCAGTCAGATTGGCGGTGAGCTGGCCGACCACTCCGTTCTCGGTGTTCAGGTCAGCAACTCGAGCGTCACGATCCGACTGCTGCTTCGCGAGGTCGGCTTCCAGCTGCGCCTCCAGGGCGTGGGCGCGCTGGCCGGCGACGATCAGGTCGGCAGCGGCGACCAGGGCATCGTGAAGGTTGCCTGCGCGAGCAATCTGCACGAGGAACGAGTCAGGTTGCCTCGAGATTGCGCGCGCGAGTGCGGCGACCTGCGCCTGCTCCACGTCGATACGACCCTGCGTGTCGGCGATCTCGGTTTCCAGCTGGGTTATCTGAGCTTCGAGGTTCGTGATCTTCGCTTCCTCGCTCGCGATGTGCGCGTTGAGGTTCTGCTCGCTCGCTGCCGATTGCAGGAGCGCCACGCTCAATTGCTCCTGGCTGGTCAACGCCCGAGCCAGGTCACCGCCCAGGCGCTTGCGCAGCTGGTCGTAAGCAGCCTGGTTGGGGTCAGGTGGGGGACAGGTTACGCGCGAGCTCGAGGCGCCGGGCGTCGGGCAGGTCGCGTAGCTCACCGTGATCGCGCCGGGCACCAGCAATCCAAGCAGTGCAGAGAGGGTGGCCACTCGGGCGAGAGCGCGCCTCACGCGCGGATTCGCCGAAAACCGAGCATTGCAGTCAGAGCGCCGAGTACCAGGCCGGCTGCCATCACGGCTGCGGCCACGTACCGCACGGAGTCTGGGCCGACGCCGGGGAGGACCTGCGCATATGTCTGCGAGCCGAAGCTGGAGGCCAGCGCCCACACCCCGAGCACCGCAGCCCCGGCCAGGGCGCCCGCGAACGCGCCTGTCATCAGGCCTTCGGTGACGAAGGGTCCGCGCACCATCCAACCTCGGGCGCCAAGGAGGCGAGTCACAGTCACCTCGTGCTGACGCGCGGCGGCGATCGCGCGCATCGAGTTGGCGGCAACCGCGTACGCGACCACGGTGAAGAGCAGCAGAAGCCCGGCGCCGATGCCGCCGATGATCAGGGCGATCCTTCGCAATCGTGCGTACGTGTCGGGGTCATAGGACGTGGGATAAGTGGCGTCAACAGCGGGGTCGCCGACGACCTCCGCCGCAACAGCGGCTACCGACCCCACCTGACGGACCTGCACGTCGAGGCTGGCGGAGAACGGGTTGGACGCGGAGAGGCCTGCCAGCGCGCCGAGCCCGGGCTTGTTTCGTGCGTCCTGAAGTGCCTGATCCGCGCTGATCTCGGTTACCGAGCTCACTCGAGGGTCGGCCCGGAGCCTGCTCTCGAGCGCGGCGACTGCCGTGGATGGGGCGTCGGTGGCGAGATATACCCTGACTATCGACGCCTGCCCCGCCTCCTGGCCGGCAACGGTCGCAATCGAGATGCCGACCAGCGCGAGCATCCCGCAGAGGACGAGGGTCATCGCCATCGAGCCAAGCGCCGGCGCCGTCAGCCGGATGTCGCGGGCCCAGCTGCTCAGCCCGCTGAGGACTACCAGCCTGAAGCTGTTGTCGCACAGCGCGGCGAGCCGGCGCCACAGCGGCAGCCTGGCCGCCACGAGCACCTGTCCATTCTTATGCTGGCGGGCCGCCGCCGGAAGGACACGCCGCCACAGCGAGAGGCCGGAGTGCCTGCCGTTTGAGCGCGAGCGATCACGGCTGACCAGCAACTGCCCACTCGGGAGTCGGAGGACGCGGTTGGCGGCGAAGGTCGGATGGTGGGTGGCGACGATGACAGCGGTGCCATTCGCGGCCGCCTCTTCGAGAAGGCGCATCACGATCTGCGCGTTGTCGTCGTCGATCGACGCGAGCGGCTCATCAGCCAGGAGGACTCGGGGCCGCCCCGACAGCGCCCGGGCGACGGCGACCCGCTGCCTTTCCCCGGCCGACAGCTGGTGTGGATATGCGCCGCGCCGGTGGCCCAGGCTCAGCGCTTCGAGCGCGTCCAGCGCCCGGCGCCGGATCGTCCGATGCGGGACTTCTGGGTCGCCTATCTGCATCGCGAAAACGAGGTTTTCGAGGGCGGTCAGGCGCGGCAGCAAGCGCTGCTCCTGGTAAACGAACGCCACCTCGCGGCGAATCCGGCCGAGACCGCGCCGCCACCATCGATGCAGACCGCGTCCCTTGACCCAAACCTCTCCTCGGTTCGGTCGAAGCTGGCCGTGGATGAGGCGGAGGAGCGTGGTCTTGCCTGCTCCGCTCGGCCCGGTGACCTCGAGGATCTCGCCGGGCGCGACGGAGATACTGATGTCGCTCAGGACCGCAGTCCGGCCGAAAAGCTTGGAAACGTGCGTCAACTTGACGACGGGCTGGGGCGCGACCGAGCCATTGGTGCCCGGCCCATGCGCGGCCGCCGCCCCGTCAGTGGCGCGCGCGCCCTTGGTGGCTACCGTTTGGAGTCCCACCCTTTCCCGCCCACCAGATTAGTCGAAGCTGGTTGCGGACAGGAGGCGTTAAGCGAACCGCTCGGCGGCAACAATTTGCCGCCTATCTCAGTGCCGGTGAAGGCCTTCTCAGCAGCCGATCAGCGAGAGGGGAGCCGCTGCGACCGCGATCGAGAATGGGCCGCCGGACGGCGTTGCCGAAACCAGCCGGCCGCCGTCGCTGTTTGGGGTGACCGACCGGTCCGAGAAGGCGCCGAGCACCGTCACCTCTCCGGTGACCTCGCGTGGGACGTAGACCAGGGTGGGGGCATCGCCGGCCCGCCCGTTGGCCTGCAGCGTGAACGCGCCGGTGTCCGAGTCGTAGTGATAGGTGAGCTTCGGGTCCGCCGACGCTCGCGGGTAGACTCGCGCGAGCTGGCGTTCGCGCGCCGGACGAATGCAGCCACTAGAGGCGATCGGGCTGGCGTCCGTGTTGGCCGCGTCGAACACTCCCCAGCTGTTGGAGCCGTTCTCCTTCCAGGTCCAGAAGGCAAAGCCGACAAGATGCCTCTCCTGCTCCTGGAGCTCGTTCGTCAGCAGAAGCGAGTCGTACCTAAGATCGTTGCCAAACTCAGACACGAACAGCGCTGCCCCCATGGCCTTTGCCTCACGCTCGGCCAGGCTGTACGTCTGGTCGTATCCGCCCCACGGGTAGGTGGCCGTCCTGGGATCGCTCTTGGAGTTGATCAATTTCTCGATGGTGAATCCGTGCGTATATGCGTGGATGTCGAACACCAGGTTGGGGTACGAGCTGACCGGGAGCCCGAGGTGGGTGGGAAAGTCCATGATCTGGCGCAGCAGCCCTGGTTCGAGGAAGAACATGTGTCTGAGGTCGTGGATGCCGAGGTCGGCATAACCGCAGAACGCGGGCATGTAGATGCCGGTTGGACACGGCAATCCGTCGCGTACGCCGGTCACCGCATCGATGACGCGCCGGTAGAACGGAAAGAGGAGGAGGTCCTCGAAGCCAGGCGGTAGGTTCCAGCCCGGCTGGGGTTCGTTGAAGATGCTGTAGCCGGCGACCGCGCTGTCGTCCTTGAACCGTTTCGCCAGGAAAGCAATCGACTTTATGTACTCGTCCTGGATGCCGTCGCGGTTGTACCAGAAATTGCTGAACGCTTCGACGACCGCTGGGTTTGCTTCGCGCTGGTTCGGGAGGAGCTCTTTCGATGGCAGGCCGTCCGTGATCGTTGCCCAGGCCGGCGCGCCGCTGTTTGAGGACAGGTCCACGCCGGATCCGGGCGGCGCCTGGACGAAGTGGGAGTAAGCGTTCTGGTGCATGTCGATGATCACGTAGATGCCGAGCGCCTTGGCCCAGTCCACGACCTGGGCGGCGCGGTCGACATAGGTCTGGCTGAATTCCCCGCGCTTGGGCTCCAGCA
>JBGQGI010000044.1:0-8835 GCA_041497375.1 Candidatus Dormibacteraceae bacterium
GGAGAGCGCGATGCGATTCTCAGACCAACCCTGGTGGTGGAACGTGTAGTGGATCGGGGTCATCTTGAAAACTCGGCGTCCGCCGCTGGCTTTGAAATAAGCCACCTGAATGATGACAGACAGCGTCTCCAGCACAAAGACCAGAGCGACCAGTGGAAGCAGAAGGATCAGGCCCTGCTGCACGGCCATCGCCGCGAGCGCAAACCCGATGGCCAGCGAACCCGTGTCGCCCATGAACACTCGCGCCGGGTAGCGATTGAAAATCAGAAAGCCGACCAGGGCGCCACACAACGTCATCGCCACGGCCTTCTCGCCGGCGACCGCGCCTGGCAAGAGCAGCACGATCGCCGCGAATGCGATGACCGACAAGCCGCCCGCCAGACCGTCCATCCCGTCGGTGAGGTTGACCGCATTGGCGGTGCTGACTATCGCGAGGACGGCGAACGGAAAAATCAACCAGGGCGTGACTGGCAGGAAGAGCTGGTGCGATGCGCCCTGCACGGTCGCAAGCCATGCCACGGGGACTGCCAGCAGGATCTGGATTGGAAATTTGAGTCGCGCGGGAATGCCGCGGGCGCCGACCTGCAGCTTGCTGCGGTCGTCGGCGAAGCCGATGACGCCGCCGGCTACCAGTCCCGCCACCGCCGGCAGTGCGCCATCGTGTCCCGCGACTGTCGCGAGAGCGCCTGCGACGATGCCCAGCGCGACGAAGAGGATTCCCCCACCCGTCGGCGTTCCCGCTTTCTTCTGATGGCTCTCAGGCAGCTCGGTCTGTATGACCTGGCCTGACTTCCACCGTCGCAGGGCACGGATCAACAGCGGATAGAGGATGGCCGACAGGACGAGCGCGACCACAAATGTGATCGCTGAAAAGACGCTCACCGGGTCAGCTCCTTCACGACTTCGTCGAGACGGATGCCGTGCGATCCCTTGATCAGCACTCGGTCGCCCTCGAGCGCGTTGCGCCTCACCCACAACACCGCTTCTGCGCGGTTGGGCACGATCTCCGCGCCGGCGGCCTCGGCAAGGATCCGCGCTCGCTCGCCATCGATGACGCACATCGCATCGAACACCCTGGCGGCATGCAAGCCGACGACGCGATGCGATTCCTCAGCGAGGCCGCCCAGCTCGCGCATCTCGCCGAGCACTGCGAGCAGCCGCCCGTTCCTCGGCCGGTCGCTTATGGCGGCAAAGGCTGCAAGCATCGATTCCGGGCTGGCGTTGTAAGCGTCGTCCACCACTATGAAGCCCGCGGGCGCCTTGATCTCCTGGAGCCGGTGATCGACGGCAACCTCCGCAAGAGCTTCGGCGCCGACCTCAAGCGGCACGCCGGCAAAATCGGCCGCGGCCAGCGCCGCCACGGCATTCAGAGCTTGATGGCGGCCCTCGAGCCGCAGGCGCACATCGGCTCCTTGGACCGAGAATGTCGATCCGCCCTCCGGCACGGCCCGGTAGTTCTCGGCGCGGTAGTCGCCTTTGGCAAAACCAAAGCTGGCGACGCCGGCCGGTGTCATGCCCGACAGGTAGTCGAAGTATTTGTCGTCGGCGTTGAGCACCGCGAGGCCGGACTCGGGCAAGCCTTTGACCAGCTCGCCTTTGCTCGCCGCCAGCTCATCTTGCGAAGTGAAAAATTCGATGTGGACGACGCCGATGTTCGTGATGATGCCGATCGACGGTTGCGCCAGCTCGACCAGGCGGCCGATGTCGCCTGGGCGCTGCATCCCCATCTCGAGCACGAGGGCCGTGTGCTCAGGCTCGAGACGAAGCATCGTTAGAGGGACGCCAGTCTCCGTGTTGAGGTTCCCCGACGTGTGCAGGACGTTGTAGCGGCGGCCCAGCGCCGCGGACACCAACTCTTTCGTCGAGGTCTTGCCGTTGCTGCCGGTGATCCCCACGACCAGGGGCTGCACCCGGTCGGCGGCAAAGCGCGCGAGCGCATAGAGCGCGTCCCACGTGTTGGCGACCAGGACCTGGCCCACTCCTGGCAGCGTCTCCATTCGTCGCTCGACGATGAGCAACCCGGCTCCGCGCTCGATCGCATCGGGCACGAAATCGTGTCCATCCATCTCGGCGCCCTTGAGCGCGAAGAAGACGCCTCCTTCCAACACCTCGCGCGAGTCGGTGTGAAAGCTGGAGAAGGCGTTCCCGACGAAGGTCCCGCCGATCTGCCCGCCGTCAGTCGCGCCGAGGATCTCGAGGAGTGTGATCCGCATCTACTTAGTTTGTAACGATGGGGCATGCCGGCAGGCACGCAGCCCAGGCCGGAGGTTACGAATGGCTAGGGGCGATGTGCCAGTTGGTGACGATCGCCTGGGCGATCTTCTGCCAGATCGGCCCCGCCGTGATATAGCCGTCGTTGAGCGTCCAGTCGTTCTGGCTGCCGGGAGCGTGCGGCTTGCGGACGACGACGATCATCGTGAACCGCGGGTGGTTCGCCGGCAGAAAGCCGACGAACGACGCCCACACGTTCAGGGTGTATTTGCCGTTGACAGGGATCTGCGATGTGCCGGTCTTGCCGGCCTGGTTGAGCTCGAAGCCCGGCACGCGTGACGTAAAACCCGAGCCGTTCTGCACGACCCCCTCCATCATCTGTGTCATCTGCCTGGCGGTGGCGGCGCTCACGACCTGCCGCTGAGGCAGGAGCATCACCGGGTTGATCTTGTTGCCGATCCGCTCGACGACATGTGGCGGGGCGTACTTGCCACCGTTGGCGATCACGTTGATCGCAGACAGCATCTGCACCATGTTGACGTCGATGCCCTGGCCGAATGCGGTCGTCGCGTACTGGGAGTCGGCCATCTTGTTCGCGCTCGGGGGCCTTACGAAGTTCTCGCCGGCAACGTCAACCCCGCTCGCCTGGGTGAGACCGAAGCTTTGAAGGTACCGGTAGAAGGAAGCGTGGCCTTCGGCCAGCATCGCCTTCATCGCGCCGACGTTGAGCGAGTGCGCGAGAACGTAGGTGTAGTTGATCTTCCCGTGGTTGGCGCCGTCCCAGTCGGCAATCCGGTAGCCGCCGATGTACAGGGCACCTGGGTCGTCGATCACAGTGCTTGGCTTGATCTTTCCCGCGTCGATGGCGCCCGCCAGCGTGACCACCTTCATGACGGACCCTGGCTCATAGACGTAGCTCAGGACGTTGTCCTTGAAGAGCGCTGTCGGCGTGCGCGTGAAATTGTTGGCGTTATAGCTGGGGTAGTCGGCCCACGCGACGATCCCCCCGGTCTTCGAGTCCATGATCAGCACGCTGCCGCTCTCGGCCCTCGCCTTCTTGACGCCGTCCACCAGGGCCTGCTCGGCCACGTACTGGATGTTGGCATCGAGTGAGGTCACAAGTGCCGCACCTGGGACAGGGTCCAGGTGCGTGTGGGTGCCGAGGACGATCTCGCGGTTGGCGAGGTCGCGATAGCTCGAGATGTATCCGGGAGTCCCCGCGAGCTGGCTCTGGTAGTTGGCCTCCAGCCCGTACTGACCCTGGCCGTCGTAAGTGACAAAGCCAAGCAGGTTGGCCGCTAGCGACGCGCTGATCGACGTGCTGGGCAGATATGAGCGCTGCTGCTCCTCCTCCAGCCCCACGCCCGGCAGCTTCATCGCGCGAAGGTGGTCGGCCTTGTCCTTCGAGAAGCGACGAAGGACGTAGGCGAACTTGCGGTTGGAGGAGAGCGTGTCCACCACTGAGCTCCGATCGACTCCGAGCACAGATGAAAGAGCGCTCGCGACCTGGTCGCGCTGCGCCACAGGCACCTGGTCGGGCGAGACGAACGCCGAGTAGACAGTCGTATTGACGACGAGCTGGACCATGTTGCGGTCGAATATCGCGCCGCGTGTGGCGGGAAGCTCGACCAGCTCGCGATACTGCGCCGCGGCCTGCTGAGAAAGCTGACCGTGGCGCAGCACCTGCCAGTAGGCAAGACGCGACCAGACCACGCCTGAGAGAAGTAGGGCGGCAGCCAGCATGCAGAGGATGCGCAGCCGCGTTGAGGTGGCGCGCTCGATACGTCCCGGGGGTCTGAAACCGAAGACCCCTGCCGCCATCAGCGGCCGGCGGCCATTACGTCGTGGGCGCCCACGACCTTTTCGACAATCGCAGCCATCATCCGCTGCCATAGCGGGCTCGAGTCGGTGGGAGCCGCGCCGATCGGCGCCGACAGGTTGATCGCCACCAACTGGGTGTTGACGAACCGCGTCGGCGTCGTGCGCACCATTCCGCTGTGGACGGCCGATTGTTGGACCGACGCCGGGGCGTGCTGAGTGACCTCCTGGTAGCGCAGCTGGTCCTGCTCCGCGAGCAGCTGGCGCTGCTGATCCTGCAGCCTCGCGATGTCATACGACGACGCCGTGATCTGGGCAGCGAGCGCGAGATAGAAGAGGACGCAGATCAGCACGGCGCCAAGGCCGATGTAGGTGTGGCCGAACGCATTCAGGTGCAAGCGCTCGACCGTCACCTTGCTCGCCACCTGGACGAAGCCGCGCGTGCGCCGGCGACGCCTGGCGGGCACGTGCTGCACGCCGGCGGTGCCTAATCGGCGCCGCGTCAGTATTCGGGTTGATATCAAAGGGTGTGCCTCATTTGTTGTTGGGATGCATTCAGTTAGGCCAAACCTGGTCGCCGCTTTGCGCGCTTGGCTGGGACGTTGGAGTGGAACAGTGGTGCCTGGTGACCGGAGGGGTTGGGCCGGCCACCAGGACTTTTGGGAAGGGGGGGAGACGCTAGTTCAGAGCTTTTCAGCGACCCTCAGCCGCGCCGACCGTGCTCGCGGGTTGGCCGCCACCTCCTCCTCGGAAGGGCGGACTGGACGGCGGGTGATGGTGCGAAGGGTTGCCCGGTGGCCGCAGGTGCAGACTGGCTGCTGGGGTGGGCAGATACAGTCTTTGGACTCGACGTTGAAGAATGACTTCACCAAGCGGTCTTCCAGGGAATGGAAGCTGATCGTCGCCATACGACCACCGGGTTTAAGTGTCATAAGAGCTGCTTGCAGTCCTGCCTCGATCTCGTCGAGCTCGTTGTTGACGGCAATCCTGAGTCCCTGAAATGTCCTGGTCGCGACGTTGATGTCGCGGGGCCAGGCCTTCCTTGGGATCGCGGCCTCCACCGCCTGAGCCAGGTCGCGCGTAGTGCGGAGCGGGCGCCGCCGCACTATGAATTGCACGATCCTTCGCGCCCATCGCTCTTCGCCGTAAGTTCGGAGGATGCGCTCGATCTCAGAGGGCTCGAACGTGTTGACTATCTGTTCGGCCGTGAGCTCGGTTGTTACATCCATTCGCATGTCGAGCGGTCCTTCGCCGCGGAAGCTGAATCCGCGCTCCGGAGCGTCAAGCTGGGTGCTGGAGATACCGAAGTCGAAGAGGATCAGGTCGGCTCCACCGAAGCCCGCTCTCTCGGCGATCGCGCCGAGGTCGCTGAAGCGCCCGTGGACCATGACGACAGGGTCTGAATATGCGCCCTGCGCGCGCCCGGCTGCCCCAAACTGGGCCAGCGACGCCTGGGCGGCTGTGACAGCCGCGGGATCGCGGTCGATCCCGAGCAGCCGGCCGCCCGGAGTGATTCTCTCCAGGATCAGGCGGGCGTGGCCCGCCTGCCCGACCGTGCAGTCGATCGCGACTGCGCCCGGTCCGGGCTGAAGCAGCTCTATTACCTCTTGTGAAAGTGCGGGTTGGTGCGGGCTCAGCGGCCTGAGTTCACCTTGTCAGCGGATTCGGTAAAGCGCCCTTGCGCGTCGGCGCTGTAGTTGTCCCATCTGGCCTCTTGCCAGATTTCCACCCGAGACCCGCTCCCGATCACCACCACCGACGATGGGGAGCCGATCTCCGCCAGCTTTCGTTGCTCCGGACGCAGGATGATCCGTCCCTGGCCGTCCGGCTCGAAAGCCTCTGAGAGCGAGTACAGGGTTCGCGCCAGAGCCCTCTGTTCGGGGCCTGGCAGCGGGCTGAGCAGGCTCTCGGCCAGGGACGCCCACAGCTCCGGCGGGTAGATGGCCAGAACGGCGTCCAGGCCCAGCGACACGAAGCTCCCTTCCGGCAGCTGCTTGCGAAAGGCGGCTGGGATGGCCAGCCTCCCCTTCTCGTCCACTCGAACTCGGTAGGTCCCTGTGAACACTCATCAGGCCTCCCAAAATTGCCGGAGCGCCCGCTGCTGCCGCGCGCAAAGCCCGCAGCCGCAGCCGTGCAGCTCCAGCGGCATCTCGTTGCCGAGCTTGTCGAAGCGGTGATTCATCGCCGTGGCGCGCTGCCATAGGTCTCTAGCGAAGATCGCTGTGAGCCCCAGGCGGCGCTTGTCCTGGGCCCTCGACCGGGTCGTGCCGCTGATCATTCAGACCCCCACCAGGTGTGTGAGAATCCGGGTCGTGTTCGGCACCATCGCGGCTGCGGGGAGAAGTGGCGTAGAGGAGGTGTATTGCGTGCCGTACTTGGACGTAGGGTGCGACGTATGCTGCCATGTTGCTTGATTCACCACTTCTCCCCACTGATCACCGCGATTCGCCGCGAACCGTATCAAGTGGTACTGGGCCTGTCAATAGCTTCACCACAACATATTGGGTCGCGCTGCTGAGCTCCACCCCACTGACTACAACATGTAGTGTCGCGGAAGGATAGAGACTCAAGATCCGGGGCTAAAATGTGATAGTCCCGAACATTAGTTTGGAGTTAACTTAACGCGTTCCTAACGCTTCTTTATCCACTTCGCTTGAGAAGCCCGAGGCGTTTGGCGCGGTTTTCGGCCCACGAAAAGACCCAGAGGCTGGCGGGGATCATCACCCCTCCCATCACGAGAAGGATGCCGATGGTCGGCAGCTCGGCCTGCAGGCTCTTGCCGTCAAGGAGGCTGTCGCGGATGCCCTGAAGCGCGTAGGTCAGAGGAGAGGCGGCGCCGGCCAGCTGCATCGGCAGCGGCAGCACGCTCAGCGGGTAGTAGACGCCCGACACCAGCAGCAGGAACCCCTGGACCGCCACCGACATCTGCTCGCCTTTTTGCGGTGAAAGCAGCGGCAGGACCGAGGTGAAGATCGCCAGGCCGATCAGCGGGACGGTCGAGGCAGCGAGCACCGCCACCGCCGCCGGGATGTCAGCGTGCGAGAAATCGAGGTTGAACATGGCGATCGCTATCAAGAGGACGACGAAGGTTCGCGCCAAGCCGTAGCCGATGGCGAAGAGGCAGATTCCGAACAGGTGCGTGATGCGCCGGATCGGGGCCATGAACGTGTACTCGATGGTGCCTTCCCATCGCTCCCAGGCGATCGCGTACGCGGCTTCCATGAAGACCAACGAGAGATAGCCCCACAGCAGAGCGCCGACCAGCAGATAGAGCTGCGCCTTGTGCAGGTCGAAGGACCCGCCCTCCACGCCGAGCGTGCCCAGGCCGGACGCGAGGAAGCCGATCGAAAGCACGCTGACCAGGCTGTAGAAGAGCCAGACGACCTCCCACACCCAGTAGCGCTTGACGACGTGAAGCTGCCTTTCGGCGAAGCCGAAGAGCGCGTTCAGCTCGACGTGGCGTGTGCCTACGCTCATCCCGACTCCCCCTCCTCTTCCCGAGCGAACTCCTTGCCGCTCAGGTGCATGAAGACGTCCTCGAGGCTGGCCGGGCCGTTCCCATTCGCATACTTGCGGCCGAGCTCCTCGGGGCTGCCGTCGGCGAGCACTCGACCCTCGTCCATCATCAAGACGCGATCGCAAAGGGCTGCCGCCTCGTCCATGTCGTGAGTGCAGAGCAGCACCGTGACCTCACGCTCGGCTCTCAGTATCTGGAGAAGCGCCTGGACCTCCTTCTTCGAACGGGGGTCGAGGCCCGTGGTCGGCTCGTCCATCAGCAGCAGCGAAGGAGCCGTCATAAAGCTGCGTGCTATCGCGACCTTTTGCTGCTGGCCTCGCGACAGGGCCTTCATCGGCTGGTCGACCGTGTCCATCGGGAGACCGAGCCTTTCGAGAAGCTCTGTCACCTGCTTGCGCGTGCCGCCCGCGCCGCCGCCATAGAGGCGAGCGGCGTACAGCATGTTCTCCCAAGGGCTCAGCTCTTTGAAGAAGGCGGCCTCGACCGAGACACGGTTCACGTGCCGGCGCACCGACAGCGGCTCGGCGACCACGTCCCACCCGAACACCGTGGCTTTGCCTGCGTCAGGAGTGAGCAAGGTGCCGAGGATCCTGATCAGCGTCGACTTGCCGCTTCCGTTGGGTCCGAGGATGCCGGTGACCCCGCCAGCTTCGACGACGAGGTCTAGCTCGTGCAGGGCGACCTTGACCTTCCAATCGCGACGCCACCAGGGCGCGCCGGCTTCGCGCTCACGACGCCGAAACGATTTGGTGACCCCTTGCAGCCGAATCGCCGCTGCTGTCATCGCCTGATAACTCCTTTGGAATGTGGTGGAAAACAAAAAGGACCGTGCGGTGCCCAACGGCCGCACGGTCCCTTTCGGTGGTTTGTTTCTAGAAGTTCTCTACCGGAACAGACTCAATGTGCGGTCTCGAGAAGGCGCACCCCGCCATCGGTGGCGAAGCGAAGCTTCTCGGTCTGCAACATTGGTCTCTCCTGATTGATCTGGCTTGGACACACCCGGATGAGTGTGGGAACCCGGCTAATGTAATTCCGCCGGCTTATGAAGTCAAGTTGAAGGGGGAGGGCCCCCCTTTGAGGCGGCGGGCCTGGCGGAGCGCCGGCGCAACCCCCCGTCGAGCTGGCTCAAGACGAATGCGGTGATGAAAGCCTCTTCCCGCCACGATTCGTACCGCCCAGACGGGCCCGAATGTCCGGCGATCATCTCCGTCTGCATCAGAAGAGGCCGGCCGTCTTGCTGAGGGGGGACGTCCTCCGTCGAGGCGGCGGGCCTGGTAGAGCCAGCTCCC
>JBGQGI010000045.1:0-8831 GCA_041497375.1 Candidatus Dormibacteraceae bacterium
AGCACGGTCTCGTCGTAGCCGACGATGCCAGGCAGGAGCGGCTCGCCCGAGCGAAGCCGCACGATCAGGTTGCGGCGCATCTCCTGCTTGACGGTCTCGCGAACGTGGCCGCTGGCGCGAAGCTCCGCGATGGTGGTAGGGAGGTTGCTGGACACCCCTAGCACTATAAGGAAGGGAGGTCAAACGGCGAAAGTTTGGTAGTCGGCGCCCTCACGAATCACCAGAATGTCTGCCTCGCGCAGTTAGACTTTCCGGCGCCTTGACTCAATCGATCCGCGATCGTTACGAAGCCGCTCACGACGACGGCCGTCCTTTGATCGGCGGCCATCGCGGCAACCCCGCACAGCATCCCGAGAACACGCTCCGATCGTTCCGCTCGGCCATCGCCGCCGGGTGCGACCTCATCGAGTGCGACGTCCACCTCTCATCGGACAGCCGCTTGATCGTGATCCACGATCACACATTGGATCGGACCACCAATGGCAAGGGCCTGGTTCGCGACCACACCGCGGCGGAGTTGCGCCGTCTGGACGCAGGCCACGGGGAGCACCTGCCCCTGCTGCAAGAGGTCATCGAGCTCGCGTTGGGCAAAGTCGGCCTTGTGATCGAGATCAAACAGATCCCAATCCAGTACCCGGGGCTCGAGGAGAAGCTGGTCGCGATGTTGCGCCAGCTTGGCGCCGTGCAGGAATGCGCCGTCGTGTCCTTCTATCACCCATCGATCAAGGTCCTTCGCGCGATGGAGTCGAAGCTTCAGCTCGGCCTGCTCGAAGGCGCGCGGCCGATCGAGCCGGCGCGGATGTTGCGTGAGGCCGGCGCCGACGTCTACTCGCCGCACTGGGGAGCCATGGACCCACAGCTGGTCAAAGAGATCCACGCCGCGGGCGGCGCCGTGGGCGTCTGGCCAGTGGACGACGAGACAGCCGTCGCCTGGTGCCGGCTCTGCAAGCCCGACTCCATCTTCACGAACCGACCGGTTGAAATCGCAGCGGCACTTAGGTCCGCCGTCTAGGGCGGACCAACTCCTCTCCATCTTGGGGGAGGGCGCCTCCGCAAACGAAGCTGGCGTAGGCGGGAGGGGGTGGGGCAGGGGCCACCAGCTGACCGCCGGCGCGTTACAACGGCCCATCGTGGGGCGTTGGGTCCGAACAGGAGTGCTTGCCAATACCATGAACCGGCCGTGCCCGACGATCGGCCCCCATTTGAAGACCTTTACCGCGACTACCTCGGTCGCATCTACGCCTATGTGCGCGCGCAGGTCACCACGGCCGCCGACGCCGAGGACATCACGGCGCAGGTCTTCATGAACGCATACCGGGCATACGGGCGATTCGAGGCGCGCAACACGAGTCCCGTGGCGTGGCTCTTTCGCATCGCGCGGAATGCGACGACCGATCATTTCCGTGCGCACGGCAGGCGCGAGCGATTGCGACGCACCATCGAGCATCAGCCGCTGGCTGAGGCCGACCCAGGCACCATGGCCGAGGAGCGGATCCAGTACAAGGCCCTTCTCGCGCATGTGGCGCGCTTGCCCGAGCGCCAGCGTGACTCGATCGCCCTTCGCCACTCCGGCCTCAGCTTCGAGGAGGTCGGCGTTCTCATGAGCTGCACAGAGGACGCTGCGAAGATGCTCTATCACCGCGGCCTGAAAGCGCTGCGCGAGTCTGTCCAGAGGGAGGGCGAATGAGCGAGGACGAGGACCTCGAGCTTGTGGCGCTGCAGCGCCAACTCGATGATGCCTTCCAGACGACCCGCCCGCGCCACGACTTTGAAGACGAGCTCTGGCTGCGCATGCAGTCGCGGCGTCCGATCTGGTTGCGCATTCGCGACGGCGTCGCGGGCCTCGTCGAGGGCATTCGAGAAGCGCCGGCAGTGCCTTCGGCGGCAGTGGCGGTCGCCCTCATCGTGGTGTTGGGGGCAGGCATATTCACGCTGGGCGGGCTCGGTCGGGGTGGCGGCGCAGGGAGCACTTCTGCCCTGCCGGCAACCAACGACTCAGGATCCGCGCCCCAGGCTCGAGACTTCGGACCGTTGCCGAGGCCGGCGTACTCCCAAGCCCTGCCCACCGGCCCTTTGTTGGGTGAGGGCGTCTCGTACAGCGGGGCGGCCACGCTGGTCTGGGCCGGCGACCTGAAGGTCAGCGCCACGGCGCTGCCGGTCTACAGGTACGCCGAACCGACGCGAGCCCAGGCCAACAGCTTCGCCGCCTCGATCGGCGCACTGCCTTCGGCCGACGTCGCGCAGGGCGGGATTGGCGTGTGGGCCGGCCGCGATTTCACGGTGGTCGTGCTCGCCAGCGTCGCTCAGCCGCCGCGAGAGCCATACGTCAATGTGAGCGACCTGAAATCGACGGTCGCCACCACCGGCGACAGCGTCGCGGTGGCGACCGAGTACCTGGCTGCACACCACCTGCTCCCGACCTGGCCCTATCAAACCGACGTCCAGACGGCCGGCACGACGGTGCGAGTCAGCTTCCTTCGATCCTTTGACGCGCCGGGGCTGGGGCAGGCAAGCCTGGTCGACAGCGCGGGCAATCGCTACGGGACCGAGGTGGACTTCGCGCCCGGCACGACCGGTGCGTTTGAACAGGCACCTCTCCCGCTGACACTCGAAACCGCGACCTACCCGATCATCTCCGCCGACCAGGCCATTCGTTCCCTGGGCGCCTCATCCGCACCCAGCGGCGGTTCGGTCCCGGTGGTGCGAATCACCAAAGCAGAGCTGGTCTACACGCTGGTGTGGGGTGGCGACCACAGCTATTACGAGCCGGCCTTCCTCTTTTCCGGCACGTTCTCCAACAACGGCGTCCCCAGCGTGAAACGCGTGCTGGTCGCCGCGGTCGTCGCATCGCTCCTGACGCCGTAGCGCTTTTGTGGCGAGCGCTGGTCCGAGCTTCTTCCCATCCATACTTGGATCGTGGGGAAGAGACGCGTGCAGGTTAGGCAGCAGGTACGTAAAGTCCAGCCGAAGGCTGCAGCCGCGCCCACCACGGGAGCAACCAGGCGCCAGCGCGAGAGGTTTGTCCAGGCCGGCGGGATGCTGCAAGGCTATTCGCCCGAATTCGTGCTTCGCGTGGGCTACATCTCGATCGGGGTCGGCGTCAGCTGCCTGATCATCATCGCGGCGCTCCTGATCTTTCTGCCCCCCGTGTACGGCTTGCCTGACGCTATCGCGGCGGCCATCGCGTGGTTGCTGCCCATCGCCCTCCTGGCGAGCTTCGTCGGCCCGGGCTTCCGCCTGGCGATGAAGGACAGGAAGGCTGAGCCAAGGCTCGTTCAGGGCCAGCTGAAAGGGGCGGCTTCGGTAAGCACGTCGAGGGGCCTGGGCATGTTGATGATCCAGACCCGCGGCGGCGATGAACAGTACCTCGTGCCACCTGCACGCTTGAAGCAGGTGCCCGGCAACCAGGTCAGCGTGGTCCTCACAGTGACGCCGAACCTACGGCACGTGCGGTCCGTGGGAGTGATGGGCCAGAGAATGGTCGGCCGCATCGAGCCGCCGGTGCCGCCGGTCATGAGACGGGTCCAGCTGATTCCGCTGCTGACCCCTGTGGCGCTGGCAGTGGCCGCCATCGTCGGGGACGATGCCGTGGCGCTGTCGCCGATTTCGCCATCCTGGCTCCATGCTGCGCTCGCCATCGTGGGCGGCGCGATCCTTGGCGGAGCCGTCTACCTGGGGTCGACGCTGCTGCAGCGCAGGATGATGGCCGAAGTCCAGGCACTGGTCCCGAAAGGCTGAGGAGAGGGTCCCGCTCGGGGAGGCTCGACCGAAAAGCCAGGGGCAGCGCCGCGCGGTGCCCTAGACGGGCTCGTCCACTTTCGCGGGAGATGTCGGCACCGAAGCCGACGGTGACATCGCCGGTGCCGGCTCCGCGCTGCGCCGCTGCCTGTAGGCGGTGGGCGGGTCGGACACCGGCGGCACCAGCTTCGTCCGCTGCGGATAGAGCGCGATCAGCAGCAGGCTGCACGCGAGCCCGAAGATCACAGGGCCGAAGTAGAACCTCGAGCCGATGATGTAGTGCGCGCCCAGCTCGTAAAAGACGGTGACGAGCCCGTACAGGATTCCCGCTCGCACCCAGGCGATGTTGTTCGCTGGGTGGACGGCTGCGGCCATCAGGCCGATGCCCAGGACCGCCGCCGCCGCCGACGAGTTGGTCCCAATCTCGAGATCAAGGGGCAGAAGTGCGTTGCCGAAAAGGGCCCGCGCCGAGCCGGCCACCATCGCGGCTCCCATGAGGACCATGACCAGCATCAGCATCAGCCTTCTCATGGGGCGACTCTATACGGCTGCGCACCCAATCGCTACCTCTTATCGCGCTTGCAGCCTTGGTCCCGAACCGGGACCAAGGTCCAGCTCCTCCCGGAGCGGGACCCTTAGACTCGAGCTGATGACAAACGACGTCCATATCACCCCGGAAGGCCTCGAAGGCGTGCGCAAGGAGCTCGACGAGCTGGTGACGGTCCGGCGCCCGGCCGTCGTCGCCAAGATCAAGGCGGCGCGCGAGTTCGGCGACCTCTCGGAGAACTTCGAGTACCACGCGGCCAAGAACGACCAGGGCTTCATGGAAGCCCGGATAAAGGAGCTCGAGGCGATCATCAAGAACCACGTCCTGATCGAGACTTCAAAGCCGTCGGGTGTCGTCAGCATGGGCAGCACGGTCCGGTTCAGCGAGGACGGCGGCAGCGACGAGGCGTACCGGATAGTGGGCCCGGCGGAGGCCAACCCCAAAGCCGGCACCGTGAGCTATGAGTCCGCCCTGGGCAAGGCTTTGCTCGGCCACCGTGTGGGTGAGGAGGTCGAGGTCAAAACCCCAAATGGTGCCTATCGCGTTCGCATCGTCGGCATTGAGTAGCCGGACCGCGCCCGCCGTGCGCGGGCAGCATCCCCTGTCCAGCGTCCGGCACTGGATGACTGAGCACGGCCTGGACGCCGTATTCGTCACGCGTCCGGTGTCCATCGCGTATCTGACCGGCTTCCATGCCGAACCCCACGAACGCCTTATGGCCCTGGCCGTCCGCCTCGACAGCGCGACCCTGGTGGTGCCGGCGCTGGAGCGAGAGAGGGCGGCGGCAAACACGGAGCAGGCGCCGGTCCTTGCGTGGCGCGACGGCGAGGACCCGTATGCGCTCGTGCGCGAAGCGCTGGGGGCGAGCCCTCGGCTGGGAGTCGAGAAGGAGCACCTGACGGTGCAAGCGGCCGAGGCGCTGGCAGCGGTGGTCGGAGCGCGCGAGCTCTTCGACGTCGCACCGGAGATTCGCCGCCTGCGCTCCACCAAGAGCCTCGCCGAGCTCGCCAAGCTGTCGCGCGCGTGCGCCATCACGGACTCGGTGGCTGAGGAGGTGATGCGTGGGCTCCACGCCGGGCAGTCGGAGCTCGAGCTCGCGGTGAGAATGGGCGCGGCAATCGGCGCCCGGGACGCTGCGCTCTCCTTTCAAACTTCGGTTCAGTCGGGCGCCAACTCCGCGATGCCGCATCACAATCCATCAGGTCGCAAGCTCGACGCCGGGGACCTCGTGCTGTTCGATTTCGGGGCCGCTTTCGATGGCTACTGCGCCGACCTCACGAGGATGGCCGTCGTCGGCGAGCCGACCGCACGTCAGCGCGAGATTTACGCCCTCGTCCTGCGAGCGCATGACGCCGCGATCGACGCAGTGCGCCCTGGTGTCACCACCGGGCAGGTGGATGCGGCAGCACGTGAGGTGATCGAGGCTGCAGGATTCGGTGCCCACTTCTTTCATCGTGTCGGCCACGGCCTCGGGCTCGAAGTGCACGAAGACCCAAGCCTGGACCCGGGGTCGAGCACCGTGCTGGAGCCGGGCATGGTGTTCACGATCGAACCCGGCATCTACCTGCCCGGATGGGGCGGAGTGCGAATTGAAGACGACGTCGTGGTGGAGACCGGCGGCTGCCGTGTGCTGACGAGCGCCGATCGCGAGCTGCGGGTCGTGAAGGCTTCCTGATGCTTGCACCAGGTATGCGCCGCACGGCTCAGAGGACGATGGTTTACAACGCCATCGTGCGGCTCGGGGGCCACTGCACGGCTGAGGAGATAGCTGCCGAGCTGCACAAGACGAAGCCTGGATTCCCGCGCAGCACCGTATACCGTGCACTGGAGGCGCTCACCGCGTCGGGGTCCGTTTACGCCGCGCACCTGGGCGAAGGACCTACTCATTACGAGCTCGCGAGCGGCGACCACCACCACGCCGTGTGCCAGGTTTGCGGAGGGGTGCTGCACATCCAGGAGGAGCTCGTCAACTCGCTCGAGAGCCACCTGGAGGAGTCGCACCGCTTCCGGCCGGTGCGCACCGAAGTCCTGGTCGTCGGCGTTTGCGAGGCGTGCTCGCGCAATCCCGGCCGTAAGGCGGCGCGCAGGCACACGCTCGAGCACGTCCATCACGAGAGAACCGGCTCAGCCTCCTGATACAGTGATCGCCGAGCGCCCGCTTCCGTCTTTCAAGGGGGGGACCGTTGGAGCCAAAAATCATCGGCACCGTGCTGCCAGTGCTCGAGTTGAGCATGCAGCCGGGCGACAAGGTCTTCGCCGAATCGGGTCAGCTGGCGTGGATGTCCATGGCGATCCAGATGCAGACGTCGACGTCTGCCGGCGGCCAGCAAGGCGGCTTCATGGGCGCGCTCGGCAGGGCTGTCGCCGGCGGCACGCTCTTCATGACCGAGTACACGGCGGGTGGCGGGCCGGGCCTCCTCTCGTTCGCGGCCAAGCTGCCCGGCCAGATCCTGCCCATGGATATCGCGCCCGGCTCCGGCTACCTGGTGCACCGGCACGGATTCATGTGCGCCACCCCCGGCGTGCAGTTCTCGATGGGCTTCCAGCAGAAGCTCGGCACCGGGCTGCTCGGCGGGACTGGCTTTCGCATGCAGCGTCTGACGGGACAGGGGAAAGCATGGGTCGAGCTGAGCGGCGAGGTCGTCCCTTACGACCTCCAGCCCGGCAACACATTGCGCGTCCACCCCGGCCACGTGGGGATGTACCAGGAGTCCGTGCAGTTCAGCATCACGACAGTGCCGGGAATCAAGAACGCTTTCTTTGGCGGTGACGGCATCTTTCTGGCGTCGCTCACCGGCCCTGGCAAAGTGTGGCTGCAGTCCATGACCATGCAGCACCTCGCGCACGCCATCCAGGAATATCTGCCTCGCCGAGAGTCTGGCGCCGGCACCGTGATCGACATATTGAGTGGGGGCTAAGAGAGTTGGAAACCAAGATCATCGGAACAGTGATGCCGGTGCTGGAGCTGAGCATGCAGCCTGGAAACAAGGTCTTCGCCGAGTCGGGTCAGCTGTCGTGGATGTCGATGGCGATCCAGATGATGACGTCGACATCGGCGGGAGGCCAGCAGGGAGGCCTTTTCGGCGCGATCGGGCGGATGGCCGCCGGAGGCACGCTGTTCATGACCGAGTACACGGCGGGCGGCGGCCCGGGCCTGCTGGCATTCGCGGCGAAGCTGCCAGGGCAGATCCTGCCGATGGAGATCGCTCCCGGCCACGGCTATCTTGTGCACCGTCACGGCTTCATGTGCGCGACGCCGGGCGTGCAGTTCTCGATTGGCTTCCAGCAGCGGCTGGGCGCCGGCGTTTTCGGCGGCACCGGTTTTCGCATGCAGCGCCTGCAGGGGCAGGGGCAGGCATGGGTGGAGCTTCACGGAGAGGTGGTGACCTACGACCTTCAGCCGGGAAACACTCTGCGCGTTCACCCAGGCCACGTGGGGATGTACCAGGAATCCGTCCAGTTCAACATCACAACAGTCCCGGGAATCAAGAACGCCTTCTTCGGCGGCGACGGCATCTTCCTCGCCGCGCTCACCGGCCCGGGAAAGGTGTGGTTACAGTCCATGACCATGCAGCACCTCGCACACGCGATCCAGGAGTACCTACCAAAGGCGGGGTGATAGGGTCCCCGTCGACGTCCACCGTTTGTTCAGGGAGGTCCGAGCTATGCCCAAGTATCTGATCGAAGCCTCGTACTCGCACGAGGGCCTAAAGGGCCTAGTCAAGGAAGGCGGTAGCGGCCGTAAAACCGCGGTCGACGCTGCGATCAAGGCACTTGGTGGCAGGCTCGAATCGTTCTACTACGCGTTTGGTACCAGCGACGTGTACGGCGTCGCCGATATGCCGGACAACGTCTCGGCGGCGGCTTTTGCGTTGGCCGTCGGGACGACAGGCGCGCTCGCGCACCTGAAGACGGTTGTCCTGCTCACCACCGATGAGGTGGACCAGGCGGTCAAGAAGGCCGGGGGCGCTTCGTACCGGCCGCCCGGCCACTAGTTCGGTCGCGCGGCTAGTCGATCTGGCCTCGAGGCGCCACATACCACTCGCGGAAGGAGCGGCAACGGCCGTCTTTGTCGAATTGGATGACAAAGATGTTGTCCCACTCCTTGGTGGATTCGGAGCGGGAGGAGTCCTTGAAGTAACGGCTCCTCCCGTTGACGACCGCCACATCGCCATCGACCGCGATGGGTGCGTAATTTGCGGTGAAGGTTCCGGGTGCGTCAGGGTCCTTGAGCCATGCGTCGACGATGGCTTGCCGGCCGGCCACCGGCTTGTCGTACGGATGAAAGGAATACGTCGCGTCATCGGTGAAGAGATCGCCGATCGCGTCAGGCGAGTAGGTCTCCCACGCGTGCATGTAAGCCTTCAGCCAGGCGACAACGGCAGGTCTTTGCATCCCCACAATTCTCCGGCATGGGGGCTTCCGTGGCAGACCGCTGGCTGACGTTCGACTGCTTCGGCACGCTGATCGACTGGCGTCATGGGATCAGGACCACTGGCGAGCTGCTCTTTCCGGGGCGCGGAGCAGATTTCCTGGACTCGTACAT
>JBGQGI010000046.1:0-8684 GCA_041497375.1 Candidatus Dormibacteraceae bacterium
CATGCTGCCCTCATGCATCTGTTCTCAATTACGGCGATAGTCGAGGCGGAAGATGAAAAGGACGCTGAGGCGGTCGCGGAGGCCATAGCGCGGGCGATCTGTCCTTTGCCTGCGGAGGTCGATCACGCCTGCCCTCGCGATGACTCACGAGCTCGACGACGATGAGGCCGCTATCTGCGGTGAACCTGGCGCTCTGAATCGGTAGCCAGAGTTGGACATCAGCGATGGTGGTATAGGGGCTGCGCTGATCGGATCAAGGAGCGGGAAGGGAGGGATTCGAACCCTCGAGGGAGCTTTACACCCCCTACCCGCTTAGCAGGCGGGTGCTTTCGGCCACTCAGCCACCTCCCCGGGCGATCGGGATCGTCGTTCGATTCTATCGGCCGTGACCTCTCCGCATACTTAACGCCCGATGGAGGCACCAGGAGGCCCAGGCGCACCCCCGATGTGGGGTCCCGGTCGCAAGATGGCCTTCGGGGCCGCGCCTGGTTCCAAGAGCAAGCTCTGGTACACGCTCGTCGACGGAGCCCTCAGCGAGGTCTTTTTTCCTTCCATCGACAGGGTCGCGCTGCACGAGCTGCGCTTCTTCGCCTCCGCGAGCGGATCTCCCCCAGTCGACGACGCGGGTGACGGACAGCACCGCGTCACCTGGTTTGCACCTGGCACGCCCGGCTTCATCGTCGAGAGCACGCACCCCGAGTATCGACTCACCAAGGAATACTTCTCCGACCCCGAGGAGAACGCACTCCTCATCGCCGCGACCTTCACCCCCGAGCTCCCGGACGTCCGGCTCTACGTGCAGGCCTCGGCCCACTGGCAGCCGGGCAGCGAGGGCAATTTCGGTCAAGTCCTCGACACCCACCCGCCAGCCCTGCTGATGCGCCAGCAGGACGTGTGGATCTGCATAGTCGGCCCCTTCCGCAGGGCGACTATCGGCTATTTCCGGAGCTCAGACCTTCAAGTCGACCTGCATGACGGTGACGGCTACCTCACCAACCTCTACGACCGCGCCGGCCCGGGCAACGTTGCCGTCGGCGCCGAGCTTGGCATCAGGGCGGGCACGTTCCAGATGGCAATCGGCTTCGCGCACACGCGCGCCGATGCCGAAGAGGTCGCGCGTCATGTCTTGCAGAAGGGCGCGGGCAATGTTCGCTACGCATTCGAGCGCGCGTGGCAGAGTCTTTCGGATCTCCCGCTGACCCTCAGCAAAGTCAGCGGCGATGAGGGCATGCTTGCCCGCTCATCGCTGGCCGTGCTTCGCTGCCTCGAGGACAAATCACACGCTGGCGCATTCATCGCCGCTCCGTGCTCTCCGTGGGGAGAGACCAACCACAACGGCAACCACGTCTATCACCTCGTCTGGCCACGCGATCTTTGCCGCATCGCGACCGCTCTCCTCGACGCGGGCGACACCGCCGCGGCTCTGCGCGCCTTCCGCCACTTGCAATCGCGACAACGCCCCGACGGCGGATGGTTTCAGAACTGGTTCGTGGACGGAACGCCGCACTGGACCTCGACCGAGCTCGACCAGGTGGCGCTGCCCATCCTTCTCGCCTGGCGCCTCGGCGTGGCCGGATTCCTCGACCACGACCCCTATCCGGTGATGGTCCGCCCGGCGGCGCAGTTCTTGATTCGCGAAGGTCCGCTCACTCAGCTTGATCGGTGGGAGGACCTGGGCGGGCTCTCGCCTTCGACGCTGGCTGCATGCATCGCGGCTCTCATCGTTGCCGCCGAGTTCGCGCACGAGGCCGGCGAGCACGTGGCGGCGAGCCACCTCCGCGCCGTCGCCGATTACTGGAACGATCGTGTCGAGACGTGGTGCTCAACGGCTGCCGGCCAGTACGTCCGCCTGGCAGGCGATCCCGACGTACGGCCCACAGTTGGCGCGATCGCGCCCGAGTTTCTCGAGCTGGTGCGTTATGGCTTGCGCAGGCCGAAAGACGAACGCATCCTGCGCAGCCTGCAGGGCGTGGACGCATTGCTGAAAGTGAGCCTGCCGGCAGGGCCCAGCTGGCGCCGCTATGCAGGCGATCTTTACGGCGAGAAGGACGATGGTTCTCCCTGGGATGGCAGCGGGCGCGGCCGCGCCTGGCCCGTGCTCACGGGCGAGCGGGCTCGCCACTTCTTCTCCATGGGCCTGCCCGCGGCCGAAATAGTGCGCTCGCTCGAAGGGTTCGCTGGTCCCGGACTCATGCTCCCCGAGCAGGTATGGGACGCCGCCGACATACCCGCACGCGGGCTGTACTTCGGCCGTGCGACAGGCTCCGCCTCGCCTTTGGGTTGGGCGCATGCGGAGTATCTCGAGCTGCTGGTGACGATTGCCCTCGCCGGTTTCCCGGACATCGTGCTTCCCGCTCGGCGGCGCTACACAGAAGGACAGGCGCAGGAGCCGGCATTTGTCTGGACTCACCGACATCAGATCACGCGGCTCGCCGCCGGACGGCGCTTGCGCGTCCAGCTGCCACGGCCCGGTTCGGTCCACTACTCCTTCGACGAATGGAAGACCTTCGGCGAGATTGAGGCGATCGACACGACACTCGGCGTGTGGGTGGCGGAGATTCCCTCAAACAAGCTCGCCGCGGGCACGACCTTCTCGTGGACGGCGCACTACATGACCGGCTGGGAAGGCAAGAACTACACGCTGACCGTCGGCTAGCGGCGACCTACCGTTCGTCGGGCGGCTCCAGGTCGTCGAGCCGAAGTTCGTTGGCGCCGTCCTCGTCGAACTGGCTGTGCAGCTCGCCGCAGTCCGCGCAGCGGTAGTACTCGCCGACAAATCCCTTGTGCCACACGGCGTAGCTGACGACGCCAGGCTCCTCGACCAGGATCTCCTGCTCGAGCCGGTAGATCACCTGCTCCCAACCGCCGGCCTCGAGTTCGTCATCGAGGATGACCAGGCAGTAAGGGTGGGGTTCGCCCCAGATCACAGTCACCTCGCCGCGCCTTTCGTCCTCGACGTTGACTATTGACCAGGCCTCCGCCGCCTGTCCACGTGTGCCGCGGACCAGACGGAGCTGCGCCCAGAACCGTTCTGCTGATTCGCGCTCGGCCTTGTCATGCTCTGCCTGCGCCTCCTGGAACGCGCTCCACATGCGCAGCAGGTGATTGCGAAACCGGTGATACGTGGGGAGCAGCTTGGGCTGCTGCTTGGGCGAGCCGATCAGCTGCTCGAAGGCATGCTCGAATGCGGCCTCCACGCGCTCCTGCCGGTCGGCCACGTCGGGCGCCCAGGACTCGTCCTCCGACAGCCGCATGCTCTCGTTGAGCACGACCTCGAAGTCCAGCCAGTCGTCGCCGAACTCCGGGACGAACACGCTCTCGACGAGGTCGGCGAGCCGGTGCTCCTCGAGCAGCGCGGGAGTCACCTTGCCACGCGCGTCAGGCCAGCCCTTCCAGCCCATCACGTTGTGGATCCAGTAGTCGAAGATCGTGACCGCGTACTGCAGCGCCGCGGGGGAGGACCAGATCTCAGTCGGCCAGGTCCTCTTGCCGGTGCGGACCTTGTTGTACAGGGCGATGACCTGCTCTTCGTCCAGGTATTCGGTTTCCATCGGCTCTCCACTATAGGAATAAGCGGGAATCGACCCTAGGAATAAGCCCAGAGTGTCCCTGGGTATAGTGAGTTGAGATGGCACACGGTCGCACCTTCACTCCCGATCAGGTTTCCCGCTATGCCCGGCACCTCATCCTGCCCGAGGTTGGCGGGGCCGGTCAGCGCAAGCTGCTGTCCTCGAGCGTCCTCCTCTTGGGGGCGGGCGGCCTGGGCTCGCCGGCTGCGATGTACCTGGCGGCGGCCGGAGTCGGCAAGATCGGGATCGTCGACTTCGACACCGTCGACGCTTCCAATCTCCAGCGCCAGCTGCTGCACGGCACCAAGGACATCGGCCGCCTCAAGGTCGAATCCGCTGCGGAGACGCTGCGCAACCTGAATCCGGACGTCGAGGTGGTGCCCATCAGCGAGCACCTCAACTCGGAGACCGCGATGCGGATCTTCGCCCCGTATGACGTGATCGTCGATGGCACTGACAACTTTCCGACTCGATACCTGGCCAACGACGCGGCCCACTTCCTCGCCAAGCCACTGGTGCACGGCAGCATCCTCAGGTTTGAGGGGCGCCTCGCGCTGTTCGATTCCGCCAAGGGCACCGGCTGCTACCGCTGCCTTTTCCCTGAGCCCCCTCCGCCAGGCGAGGTGCAGAGCTGCGCCGAGGCGGGCGTGTTCGGAGTGCTGCCCGGCATCATCGGCAGCATGATGGCTTTCGAGACCATCAAATACCTGTTGAACATCGGACGGCCAATGATCGGACGCTACCTGCTCTTCGAGGGCGAGGACATGACGTTCCGCGAGCTGAAGCTTCCCCACAACAAGGCCTGCCCGCTTTGCGGCGAGCACCCGACAGTGACCGGGCTGATCGACTACGAGGCCTGGTGCGGCACACCGGCCATGGAGCCTTCGCAAGCCCAGGCGAGCTAACCTCTCCTTCAGAGAGGATGATCCAGCTCGACCGCCTCGACGCCACCCGTCTCGACAAAGCCCGCGGGATCGTGCGCGACCTCGGCTCGGTGCTGGTCGCTTACTCGGGTGGAGTCGACTCCTCGCTGCTGCTGAAGCTCGCTCTCGAAGAGCTGGGCGATGGCACGGTCGCAGTGCTGGCGAGCTCGCCCGCGTACCCCGAGTCGGAACAGGAGGAGGCCCGCGCACTGGCGCATTCATTGGGCGCTCGCCTGGTCGAGGTCACGACGAGCGAGGTCGAGCTCGAGGCGTACACGCGGAACAACCCGGATCGCTGCTTCCACTGCAAGGAGGAGCTTTTCGACACGCTGGAGCCGATCCAGCACGATCTCGGCCTCGCGCACCTGGTGTACGGCGCGACGGCTGACGATGAAGGCGACCACCGACCCGGCCACGGCTCGGCAGTCCGTCGTGGAGTGCGCTTCCCCCTGCTGGAGGCGGGCATGGGCAAATCGGACATCCGGGCGGCGGCGCGCAATCTCGGCCTCCCCAACTGGAACAAGCCCTCCTTCGCCTGCCTCTCGTCGCGCATCCCGCACGGCACCCAGGTGACCGTGGCCGCATTGCGCCAGATCGAAGCTGCCGAGCAAGCTTTGAAGGCCATCGGCTTCACGCAAGTGCGAGTCCGTCATCACGGCGACGTGGCAAGGATCGAGGTCGAGCCCTCAGAAATCGCGCGCCTGGTCAACGAGCGCGATCGCGTGGTCGAGCACCTTCGAGCGGCCGGTTACAAGTTTGTCTCGGTCGACCTCGAGGGTTATTCGACAGGCAGCCTGAACCGAGTCTGGAAAGCCGGTCAGTAGCAACGCTCACGAGTCACCGCACAGTCGTCCTCAGCCTCGACGAAGGCACCACAGGTGCCACTGCCGTGGCCGTCGGCATGGATGGCCACGTACGCGGCAAGGGTTACTCCGAGATAACGCAGCACTACCCACAACCGGGCTGGGTGGAGCACGACGCTGAAGAGATCTGGTCCGCGGTCCAGGTGAGCGCACGCGCCGCGCTCGATGCTGCGGGCGCCAAGCCGGCCGATGTTCGCGCGATCGGCATCACCAACCAGCGAGAGACGTTGGTGGCGTGGGACCGGAAGACGCTGCAGCCGCTGACCCACGCGATCGTGTGGCAGGACCGGAGAACGGCCGACGAGTGCACGCGAATGCGCGAGGCCGGGCACGAGAAGCGGGTGCGCGAAGTCACAGGCCTCGTCCTTGATCCCTACTTCACTGCGACCAAGCTTGCGTGGGTCATGAAGAATGTCGATGGCGCTGCCAATGCCGCGCTGGGCACGGTGGACAGCTGGCTTGTCGCCCGTCTATCAGCCGGGCGCGACCACGTGACAGACGCATCGAACGCCTCGCGTACTTCTTTGTTCGACATCGGGCGCGGCGTGTGGAGCGACGAGATGGCGGCACTGTTTGGCGTGCCGCTGGCCAATCTCCCGGAGGTTCGCGATTCCAGCGGTGACATCTCGCGCAGCGATCCGGCAGCGTTCCTCGGCATCGATGCGCCGATCAGCGGCATCGCCGGCGATCAGCAGGCCGCTCTGTTCGGTCAGGCGTGCACGACCGTGGGGATGGCAAAGAACACTTATGGGACCGGCTCGTTCGTGCTGATGCAAACAGGCGCGCAGCGCGTGCCATCGAGCACGGGAATGCTCACCACTGTGGCGTGGCGGCGTGGTGGCCGGCTCAGCTATGCGCTCGAGGGCGCAATCTTCATCACGGGTGCCGCGCTGCAGTGGCTGCGCGATGGCCTGCAGATCATCGAAAGCGCCGCCGAGGCTGGTCCGATGGCGGCGTCCATCCCCGACACCGGCGGGGTCTTTCTCGTGCCGGCGTTCGCGGGCCTCGGCGCTCCACATTGGGATGCTTACGCACGAGGGACGATCGTCGGGTTGACGCAGGGCAGCGGGCGCGCGCAGATCGTCCGAGCCGCGGTCGAGGCCATGGCTTACCAGACCCGAGATGTCATCGAAGCGATGGAGAGTGACACCGGCGAGCCGCTTCGCGAGCTGCGAGTCGACGGCGGTGCAGTGGTCATGGACGTCTTGTGCCAGTTCCAGGCCGATCTGCTCGGCATCCCGGTCAGGCGCCCGCGCCAGGTCGAGACGACTGCGCTGGGGGCGGCCTTCCTGGCCGGGCTCGGTGCCGGGGTCTGGAAGGATGCCGATCTCGCGGATCTCTGGAAGCTGGAGCGCGAGTTCGAGCCTAGGATGTCTCGCGACCAGGCCGACAGCCTCCAATCCGACTGGCGCCGGGCGGTTGAACGGAGTCGGGGATGGGCTGCCAGCCATAATCAATAGCGATTTGAGCTCAACCGATAGCTCCACCCAGACCCAGCCGGCCAGCCCCAGGCAGCCGATCCTCTACGCGGACCAGCTGTGGCGCCAGCAGCGCTTCTTCGCCGGTTTCCTGGTGGCGGTTGGGGTGGGCATGACGGCCCTCCTGCTGTACAAGGGCCAGCTCACGACGACCTCGAACCTGATCTGGCTGCTTTACATCCCGAGCGGTCTCCTCCTGGGCGGTGCATTCCTCTTCTACAAGTACAGGAGCTTTGCCGAGTCGCTGGACGAGGGTTTCAAAGTCTCGGCCCTGCGCTCGAGTGTGCTCATCCCTTACGAAAACATCCGGAGCGTCAAGGTGCAGCCCTTGAGTCTCGCCTTCCTCGACAAGAGGAAGCGGATGGTCGCGCCGATGATGAAGCCCCTGATGGGCCGCCCGGCACTATTCGTCAGGCTGCGAAGTGACGAATCCGAGATCGCCGCCATCAAGAAGAAACTCGGCGGCCGCGTCGTCTACGACGACATGATCGCCCTCCCTCTGAAGGATGCGGATGCGCTGTCCTGGGAGATCAGCTCACGGCTGCCAGATCGCCTGGGTCAGAACCAGGGTGGCGGCAGGCGTCGCAAACGGCGGAGGTGATCGAGCCGCGGGCCGACGCGGTAATTCGCCGGTACTTCGACCACTGGGACCTCGTCGCCTTGCTGGCGTTGACTGTGGTCGCGTTCGTTCTGCGCTTCTACAGCCCGATCATGCCCGACTTCTTCCTGCACCCATTTCAGGGGCCCTTGGTCACCAACTGCGTGCAGAACACCCCCATCGATGCCAAGGGCGATCCGGGGACCCTGTGCGGGCTCGCGTATCCGTTCAATCGCGGCTACCCGGACCAGAACGGCGCCCTGTCCCCGAGCAACGGCCAGGTTTTCGACGAGGTCTACTTTCCTGTCGACGCTTACAACGACGTCAAGGGCATAAAGCTGTGCCGGCCCTCAACGAACGATTGCCGATTCAACTATTTCGATCCCGAACCTCCCCTCGCCAAGATGTTCATCGCAGCCGGGGAGTGGGGTTACGGCTGGTATCGCGCCCACTTCGAGGGGGCGAAAGGCGGCTACCTCGATCTGGGTTTCAACACGTTCGGGTGGCGGATCGCGGCGTGCATCTTCGGAATCCTGTGCGTTCCGATGATGTATCTCTTCGCGAGGCGATTGTGGCCGAACCGGTTGTTTGCGATTGCAGCGGCAACCTTTGTCTGCTTCGACGGCATGTTTTTCGTCCAATCGCGGATCGGCATGATCGACATCTTTCCGATCTTCTTCATCATGCTGGCGTACTTCCTTTTCCTGGTCCACATCCAGAGCCGGACGCGTCGCGGGTCGGTCATCTCGCTCTTGCTGCTGGGAATCGTGCTCGGCATCGGGATCGCGTCCAAGTGGATAGTGCTCGCCGCTTTTGTCAGCATCCTGTTCTTCCTGGCCATGAGGTTCCTCAAGAGGGCAATCGGGGTCCACATCGGGCCGATCAGGGAGTGGGCGAGAGAAGACGGGCCCGCGATCCCGGGTGGTGTGCCCTGGCTGGCATACTTCGGCCTGGCGGTCATCGCGCTCGCCGTCATCCCGGTAGCGATCTACCTCGCATCGTGGTATCCGTTCTTCGCGCGCGGCCAGTTCCATAGCCTCGCCGACCTGATCCTGTACCAGAAGCAATCGTTCGACTACCACGCACACCTCGTCGCCACTCACCCATACGGGTCGCCGTGGTGGTCGTGGCCGTTCCTGTCGCGCCCCGTTCTGTACTACGCCGAGTACACGGGCCTTGGCACGGACCATTGGACGGGCCAGCCGCTGGTCGCGTGGATGGCGAACCTGGGCAACCCGTGGATCTGGTGGACG
>JBGQGI010000047.1:0-8538 GCA_041497375.1 Candidatus Dormibacteraceae bacterium
AGGCGCACTGCATCTCGACGTGGGGCCATGACTTCAGGCCTGACTACAGGCTTATCGGCGGCGCTCTCGAGGCGTGCGGCCGCCCGCCCATTGGCGCATTCACGGCCACCGCCACCCCCGAGGTACGCAAAGACATTGCATCCAACCTCGGGCTGCGCGAGCCCCTGGTCGTGGTCACAGGATTCAACCGCCCGAACCTGCGGTTGGAAGCTTTGCAGGCGAAAGGAGCCCGCGACCGTCTCGAACAGCTTCGCCGGCGTCTAGATCCGGGCAACGGCCGTGCGCTCGTCTACACAGGCACCGTCAAAGGAGCCGAGACCACCGCCGCCGCCATCACCCGGTGGGGTTTTCCAGCCGCGCCGTATCACGGCCGCCTGCCGGATTTGAGCCGGCGCCGCATCCAGGACGGTTTTGCCTCGAAGGAATTTCGCGTCGTGGTCGCCACCAGCGCCTTCGGCATGGGGGTGGATTTCCCCGATATCCGGCAGGTCATCCACGTCGGCTATCCGGGAAGCGTCGAGGCTTACTACCAGGAAGCCGGTCGGGCGGGCCGGGACGGCAAGCCGGCCGTCTGTCTGCTCATCAGCTCGAGCAAGGACCGGGACCTTCAGGTGTATTTCATCGAGACGGCATTCCCTGATCTGCGCGAGGTGATGAGCGTTCACACCGGGTATTCACGGCTGGGAGTGTGGAACTCGGATCCAGAAGAGCTCAAAGCTCTGTTGCCCGATTCGGCGTGGCAGTCGCTCGATGCGTCCAGGCGGCTGCTGCTCAAGGCCGGCGCACTCCGCGAGGACGGAAGTGTGGGGCCCTTTGATGCGGCGCGGCTCGACCTCGAGCAGCTCGCTGCGCTCAAGAAGCACGCCTACAGGAAGCTCTCACAGATGATCGAATACGCGCAGGTTCGTTCGTGCCGGCACGCTTTCATCACCGACTATTTCGGCGAGGCCACGGCCGAGCGTTCGTGTCATTCATGCGACAGTTGTGAGCGGGGTCGTGAGGTCGCCGGCGCCACAAGCGCTCCAATCGAGGAGTCCGTCATTCGGGCCGCGTTGGCCGGTGCGACTCGCTTCGCCGGACGCATCGGCATGGTCAACCTGGCTGCGATCCTCGCGGGCAAGGAGAACCGGTTCAGCCGCGAGCAGCCGTGGGTCGTTCACGTGCCTGCATACGGTTCGCTGTCCGGCTGGAGCCAGCCAACGTTGCGCAAGCTTCTCGATGAGCTGGTGGCCGCGGGCTGCCTGTCGCAGAGCCAGGGTCAGTACCCCATGGTCGAGCTGACCGATCGCGGTCGTGCGGTCCTGGGCGGCTCACAGACGATCGCGATCTCCATCCCGCCGGATGCCGCTTTACCGGCGCCTGCGGACGCAGATCCCGCCCTGTTCCAGCGCCTCCGAGAGTGGCGATCGGCGGTGGCCCGCACCGAGGGCATCGCCGCTTTCATGGTCTTCCACGACAAGACGCTGACCGAGCTGGCGTCGCGCAAGCCCGCGGACCTGACCCAGCTCGAGGCTGTCCCCGGCATCGGGCCCTCCAAGCTCGATCGATACGGCGCGGCGCTCCTGCAAATCCTGGCTAACCAATTCAGTTAACTTACTGTCTGTTAATCTAATTACCATGCCGCGAAATTACACGCTTGGTCGCCGGCAGGGAGCAGTCGACCGCACCAGGAACGCGATTCTGACGGCGGCCCGCGAGCTGGTGGCTTCAGGAGAGGCGGCGCTGAGCGCGGGGGCTGTCGCGAGGCGCGCGGGGGTGTCGCGAATCACCGTCTACAACCAGTTCGGCTCCAAAGCGGGCCTGCTTCGCGAAGTGGCAGTGGCGGCGCGCAGCCGGCCTGGTGGGGAGGCGCCGGAGCCGGCCGATGCTCGAGACCGGCTGCGCAAGCGCATCACCGACTCATACGCCGCGTGGTCGTCAGACCCAGCTCTTTTCCGCCGCCTGCCTCAGATCACCGATCTTGAGATGGAGAGGCCCGGTGATGACAGGGCGCTGGCCGAGGGCCTTGCGGCCGCCGACCTCCTCCGCCCCGGCTGTTCGCTCAAAGAGGCGGAGGACGTGGTCGGAGCGATCACCTCATTCGCAGTGTTCGACCGGCTGCACAAAGACGGCCGGCGCCCGCAGGCGGCGGTGGTCGAAATCCTGATGCGCTTGGCGTCGACGATCCTTGACTCAAAGTCGGCTCCGCGCGACACGTAGCCGGACGGTCACGGAGTGACGGGCCACTTGGCGTAGGATTGACGCAGTGCGGCATCGGACTGTAGACCTGGACGGGCCGGTCCAATTCCTCGACTTCGGCGGGGACGGGGAACCTCTCCTCATGGTCCACGGGCTCGGCGGCAGCGCCGACAACTGGATTGGCGTCGGTCCAGGCTTCTCGAAGAACCACCGCACCATGGCGATCGATCTCGCCGGTTTCGGCCGCACTCCGCTCTTCCATCGATCAGCTGCTCTCGGGGCCAATGCCGAGCTGGTGCATCGCTTCATCAAGGAGGTGATCGGCGAGCCGGTCATCTTGATGGGCAACTCGATGGGCGGCCATATCGCCATCCTCGAAGCGGCCGATCACCCGGAGTGGGTCAGCAGGCTGGTCCTGGTCGACCCCGCGGTCCCCGGCGTCCACGTCCGCAGGCCAGAGACATTAGGAGCCGCCGCTGTCTTGTCGGTGCCCGGCCTGGCTGAGATCGTCATCGACAGGCGCGCCCGGCTGCTGGGTCCCGAGCGACTCGTGGAGCGAACGATTGCAGCCGTCGCAGCCGACCCCTCACGCGTTGGCGGCGACCTGCTGGAGGCCCATATGCAGCTCACCCGCGAGCGGAGCAACCTCGGCCGCCAGAACAGCCGGGCCTTGACCCAGGCGTCGCGCTCGCTCGGGCTCCGGATGGCCGACCCCCGCTTTTGGGCACGCATCAAGAAGGTCGAGGCTCCGACGCTGGTCGTCCATGGCGGGCTCGACCGCCTCATTCCTGTCGCCGCTGCACGCGACCTCGTACGCCGCCGCCCCGACTGGACCCTTGAGATCTTCGAAGGCGTTGGCCACGTTCCAATGATGGAGACCCCCGATCGGTTCTTGGAGGTTGTCAACCAGTGGCTGACGTATAGAATCGCACCCGAGCCCGCTACGGTTTCATAACGGAGAAGCACTCAGAACTTTACTTGGCAACACTCCCACAACCCCCTGCCAGCAGGCGGACCCGGCTCGAGGAGATCGCGGCGTCGATCCTCCCCGATCTCCGGCATCTTGGGAGGTGGGATCCGATTCCCCCGATGTGGCTCGAGGGCCGCGTCTACATCGAGTATCTCCGCCTCATTCGAGACCCCGTGTACCGCGGCGTCGAGGTTCCCCCTGGTCTGGGGCGGCCCGTCCTCCTGATTCCTGGCTTTCTTGCAGGCGACTGGACCTTGCACACCCCCTTCCAGTGGCTGCGCCGCGTCGGCTACAAGCCGCAGATGGGCGGCGTCACGTTCAACGTCATGTACTCCGAGATGATGCTGCGACCGCTGATCAACTCGCTGCAGCACCTCAAGCGGCGAACCGGCGCCCGTGTGGCACTGATTGGACACAGCCGCGGCGGAGTCCTCGCCAAAGTCCTATCCCATCGAAACCCTGAGCTGGTCGAGCAGGTCATCACGCTTGGCTCTCCCCTCGGTGCGCCTTTTGATGTTCACCCGTTGACGATGGCCGGCGTGCGAGCGGCGCATGCCTACAACCTCTTTCGCTACGGCCATCCCGCATCGGTGGAGAAGCGTTTTCTACGTGACCTCGCAGCGGCCCCTCGCGTGCCGACCACGTCGCTCTACTCGCGCACCGACGGGGTCGTCAACTGGAGGGCTTGCCTCAGACCGGACGTCAACGCCATCGAGGTGAACGGCAGCCACATCGGCCTGGCGCTGAACCCGGAGGTGTATCGGATCCTGGCTCAACTCCTCACCGCCCCCTGGAGGACGTAATGAGGCGCGAGTATCGGGGTAAGTCTCAAGTCAAGTAAGATCGCCTGAGCGGGAGCTCGGGTTGCCGGGCTGAGAGGGCGCACTCCGCGCCGACCGCATGAACCTGAACTGGGTAATGCCAGCGGAGGGATGCGTAATCACCGACACAGCAGCGACGCGTACCGAGGCCGCCGCTTTTGGCGAGGTCGAAAGCCAAGGGATCGAGATGATCCCCGCAGCCGCGCGCCATGGAAGGCCGCGTGAACTCGGCTTTCTCTGGGCAGGAGCGTTCGTCAACTACGCCAGCCTGTTCACTGCAAGCCTGCTGACCACGTACTACGGGCTTGGCGTGTGGGACGGCCTCGCCGCGACCGCTTTGGGCACGGTGGCCGCCGCATTGATACTCGGCCTCTTGAGCAATACCGGGCCGCGGACGGGGCTGCCTCAGATCGTTTACACCCGCCGCATTTTCGGCCTGCGCGGCTCTTACGTCGGCGCAGCGCTGACCCTTTTCCTCGCCATCGGCTGGTTTGCCGTCGACTGTGTGATCGCGGCTCAAGCGGGCGCTCAGCTTCTGGGGGGCGGCGACCGCCTCATCACATTCGGGCTTGTGGTCCTGGTGGCCGCCGTCAGCGTCGTGGTCGCAATCTTCGGCCACCAGACCATCAAGGTTCTCGAGGCCTATGGCGCCATCGCGTTCGCTGCCGTCCTGGCCGTCCTGTTCGTGTTCCTGGCGCCCCAATTCCACTGGAACCAGGCGCCGACGGCGTCAGGCGGCGATTACCCGGGGGCCTTCGTCCTCGGCTTCATGACGTGCTTCGCGCTGGTGGCGTCTTGGTACCCGTTCGCCAGCGACTATTCCCGTTACCTCCCTGCCTCCAGCTCGGCCCGTTCGGTGACCCTGTGGCCGGTCGTCGGCATCACGCTGCCGATGGTGTTTCTGGGCCTCTTCGGACTTCTGCTGCCGACCATCGACGCCGGCCTTGCCGCGGACAAGGGCGTGCTGGCGGTGATCAGCGCTCACGCGCCGGTTTGGATAGCGGTGCCCTTCTTCGTCTTCGTCGTCGTCGGGGAGATATGGGCCAACTACCTCGACGTCTACACCGCCGGGCTCGTGTCGCTCGCGATGGGAATCAAGGTGCGGCGGTGGCAGGCGGCGCTGGGGTGTGGCTTGCTCGGCACCGCGCTGGCCGGCTACGCGGTGCTCATCAGCGACTTTCACGTCGCGTACGAGGACTTCCTGATCCTCACTTACCTCTGGGCGCCGGCCTGGGCCGCGGTGGTGCTGCTGAGCTTCTTCGTCTTCGAGACCAAGCCGCGGCCTGCTCTCGCACTTGCAGCCTGGTCGGCGGGAACCGCCGCCAGCTTGCTGTTCGTCAACTACGACAATCTCTTCAGCAACCTTGGGGCGGGCCGGACGTTCTTCAACCAGAACCTCATCGGGGGACTCCATGGCGCTGACCTCAGTGGGATCGTGAGCGCAGCAGTCGCGGCCGGCGTGTACCTCGGCGCGCGCCGCCTGTGGCCGAAATGAGGCTTCCGGTCGCGCTCACCATCGCGGGCTCGGATTCAGGTGGCGGAGCTGGGATCCAGGCCGACCTCAAAACGTTCGCGTCGCTGGGCGTGCACGGGACTTCCGCGATCACTGCGATCACGGCGCAGAACACGTTCACGGTCACCGACATCTTCGAGCTGCCGATCGAGATCATCACTGCTCAGATCGAAGCGGTCGTCAGCGACTTCGACGTGCGAGCGGCCAAGACCGGGATGCTTGCGTCGTCGAAGATCATCGACGCCGTCGCGGTCGCAATCACAAAGCACGGGATCACGAACCTCGTTGTCGACCCCGTAATGGTCGCCAAGGGAGGCGCCAAGCTGCTCCGTGACGATGCGATCAATTCGCTGCGCACGCGGCTCCTGCCGCTGGCGGCGGTGATCACACCGAACCTGCCCGAGGCGGAGGTCATTCTTGGCCGGCCGGTGCAAACGCTTGCCGAACGTCGAGCCGCTGCTCGCGACCTGGTCGCGCTGGGTGTTCGGGCCGCCGTGGTCAAAGGCGGTCATGCGGAAGGCGATGTGACCGACGTGTATTGGGATGGCACCGACATGGTGGAGCTGACGGGGACCCGCGTGCCGACTGCCAACACTCACGGAAGCGGGTGCGTCTTCTCGGCGGCCATCGCTGCCGGGCTGGCCAAAGGACTCGAGCCGCTGGCGGCAGTACGCCTCGCCAAGGAGTTCATCGCCGGCGCGATCGAGTACTCGCTCGAGATCGGCCACGGCCACGGGCCGGTGAATCCGATGTTCAGAGATCGCCTGTGAGTTCGCTGAGAATGGCACGGAACGGTTACAGCGCTATCTGGCGTTAAGCTGGTCGCCATGCCCAGAACGAGAAAGAGCGGCTCCGGCCAACCACCAGCGAACCCGGATCCGCCGAACACCGACGAAGGCGATGCCGCAACGATGGCGCATGTCTCCGCTGACGAGCTGGCGAGGAGTCCCGACATCTTTGCCGGAAAGCGATCGTCCAGCTCCAGCGCCGGTGCGCCCGACCCAGAGGACACCAGCACCGCGACCTCGTCGGAGACCTCCGGCTCGGATGCTCCAGCCTCGATGGCGGAGCCGCCGCCGACCGCCTCCGAGCCGATAATCGCCCCGCTCGAGCCGCCGGCGTCGAACGTTGAGCTCCCACCCCCGATGGCGCCGGCGCCGCCGCCACGGGTAGCGCCGCCTCCGGCCCGCCGGAGTGGTGCGGGCATCGCCCTTGGCGTGGTATTGGTCGTGGTTGGCCTGTTCTACCTGGTCGTGCAAGTCGCCAATGTTGATCTCAGCGTTTTTGGCTGGCCGCTCTTCGTGATCATCCCTGGGGTGACGTTGCTGGTCGTCGGGTTCATGAGCCTCGGCACCGGCGCCGCGATACCTGGCGGCATCCTGACGATGGTTGGGCTGGTCCTCGCGTATCAGAACAGCACCGGCCACTGGACCAGCTGGGCTTACGCGTGGGCCCTGGTCGCTCCGGGCGGTGTGGGATTAGGGCTGTTTCTCCAGGGCTTGCGCGAGCGAAACGGCAACCTCATCAGGCAGGGCCGCTCTCTGATCTACATTGCAGCGCTGATATTCATGGTCGGGTTCGTCTTCTTCGAATCCATCCTCAACATCAGCGGCATCAACGATCAGCCGGTCGTCAAGGCAGCTCTCCCGGCGCTGTTCATAGTCATCGGCATCCTGCTGCTGGCCCGGAGTATTTCGAACAGCCGCAAGACTTAAGAGCCCGCCGGCCGCCTGCTCGCCTCTCTCAGCTTGTCGAGAGTGATCTGATACTCGTTGCCTGCACGGTGCTCCTTGAACCCCATCTTCTTGTTGATGGCGAGCATCGGCCCGTTCGAGGAAGAGTTGCCGGTGATGACTGTCCGTAGGTCCGGATAGATCTCGCGGACGTGCAACAACATCGCGGCTTTGAGCCATTTGCCCAGGCCCCGGCTGCGGGCGTCAGGTCGGACTCCCGTGAATCCCTGCTCGATGAACTGCGCTTTGTAGGGTGCGTAACTCATATCGGTGATCCCGGAGATGGTGCCGTCCGGCTCGCGCGTAAGCATCGTGTGGTCGGACCCTCCCTGCTTATCCAGTCGCGCATACCAGTCCGCAAGGTGACCTGGCGTCACGACGATGTCCCCGTGATCCAATTGATCCCACGGCATCGTGTTGAGCATGGCGGCGAACTGCGGGCAATAGTCCTCCCACATCTCCTCGGGCAAGCGGCCGTCGTACACCTCCAACTTGGTCGAGGGCGACTGCGCCGCACCGTCCTCCACCCATCGGCGAAGCATGGCCCAGTCCACAGCCGCCAGCTGCAATCGGTTCTCTGCTCCAGCTGATTTGCCGTCGGCTCCCATCCACTTGAGAAACTTGTGTCCCGATTCCTCGTGGGTGTCCACGGTTAGCGTGGTGCAGCCGTGGCGCTTCATCAGCTCGAGCGTCAGCGGGATCCAGGAGCGGCCAAGGCCACGGCGCCGATGGTCGGGGTGCACCGATGCAGCGGCCCACATGAACTGCTTGTTGCTTTCGTACCCCGGACTACCTGGCTTGACTGTGGCCGCGAAGAAATCGCTGAGCATCAGACCATCGCGGGAAATCTCATAGCGGTACTGGACCTCGAAGGGGTCCTCGTGCTTCATCTCAATTTCGACAAGGGCATCTGGCTTGACGGGATCGTCGGGGCGTGTCTCGGCATGCCGCAGCCGGCGATAGACGTGGTAGCGAGTCCAGAATTCCCGCGTCGCGGTCCTGGTATCCACCGCCGCAGGTGACAGGTTGCTGATCATGAGAGGGAGAGGATAATCGCTGCCCTATGCCGCCGCAGAAACGCTTCAAGGTCGGCGTGACTATTCACCCTCAACAGTGCTCGATCCGCCAGCTGCGCGACGCGTGGCTTCGGGCCGACGAGCTTGGCGTTGACAGCATCTGGTTCTGGGATCACTTCTACCCGCTCTACGGCGACCCCGATGGGAATCAGTTCGAATGCTGGTCGCTGCTCGCAGCCGCTGCGATCGAGACCAAGGCGCCGCAAATCGGACCGATGGTGACGGCGATCGGTTACCGGAATCCAGA
>JBGQGI010000048.1:0-8455 GCA_041497375.1 Candidatus Dormibacteraceae bacterium
GATCCTGTTTGGCGTATTTGCCTTTCATTTCGGCATGACTCCCACGCTGCTCATCCGGAGCGTGTTCATCCTCGTGCTGGTGCAGGTGATCTTTTTCGATTTCGAGCACCGCCTGATCCTCGATCGGGTGATTTTTCCGGCTATGGCGCTGGCGCTCTTCGTCAGCCTTTTCGGGACTCCCTGGTGGGCCGGCATCGCCACAGGCCTCGGCGCCGGCCTCCTGTTTCTTCTCCTGGCGCTGGCCGGTTCTGCGATCTTCAAGGCCGAGGCGCTCGGTTTTGGCGACGTCAAGCTCGCGGCATTCATGGGCTTGCTGCTCGGCCCGCTGCCGACGATCCAGGCCCTTTTCTACGGTGTCTTCATGGCTGGAGTCGTTTCGATCGGGATGATCGTCTGGCGCCGCTCGATGAAGGGCACCCTCGCGTACGGACCGTACCTGGCAGCCGGCGCGCTGATCGTGCTGTACCTACTCCCGTGACCCTAGCGCCGTGAATTAGGTCCGTTGCCCGACAATAGGCGCAGATGACTAGTGAACTCCTCCCCGGCGAAAACCTCATCCTCAAGGACCACCAGCACTGGATCGTCGTCGTCAAGTCGCTGGTGGCGCCGATCATCCTGCTCATAGTCGCGGTGGTCATAGACCTGACCGCTAAGAACACAGGCATCGAAAACCTCCCGTGGATCGTCACGCTCACGGCGATCGCCATCGCCGGCCTCTGGCTGATAGTGGTGTGGATCCGCTGGCAGTCGACCTCCTACACCCTGACCGACCAGCGCATAAAGATCGAGACCGGGGTGTTCGGACGCCAGTCGAAGATGATCCCAATCGACAGGGTCCAGGACTGCACGACCAGGCAATCGCTGGTCGGCAGGATGCTCGGATATGGGCGCGTTGAGGTCGATGCCGCCGGCGCCCAGGGGGCGGAGGTGCTCAATCACCTACCCAACCCCGGGGCTTTTCGGGACCAGGTATTCGTCCAGTCGGAACGGCGTCGCACGGGTGCTGCTTCGGTTCAGCCACACACCGGCGGCGTCTGAAGCCGCCCCTGACGATCATCGGTTTTATGGGCTGCGGTAAATCCGTGGTCGGCATCCTGGTCGCTCAGCGTGCAAACGCGCCGTTCCACGACCTCGATTCCGTCATCGAGAACGAGGCCGGAATGTCGATCACCGACATCTTCGCAACCAGGGGCGAGGCTGCCTTTCGAGCGATGGAATCGAGGCTCCTTCCCGACCTGCTGCAGCCAGGGGCCGTGGTCGCCCTTGGGGGAGGGGCGCCGATCGATGAAGCGAACTGGAAGATCATCGTGGAGCGCTCGGCCACGGTCTTCATCGACTGTGGCTTCGACACTATTTGGGACAGGATCAAAGGCACCACCGACCGGCCTCTGCTCGCGACCAAGTCGCGCGATGAGCTCGAGGCCCTGCTCGCGAAACGGCGGTCTCGCTATATGGAAGCCATCCACCGCGTCGACGGGGACCGCCCGGAGAACGTCGTCGCCGAGGACATCGTGAAGCTTTGGTCCGACTGATAATCGAAGCGCCGGCCGGCAGCTACCCGGTGGTGATCGGGAGCAATCTCAATCGCGAGCTTCGCAGCGCAGTCGCGCGACTCGACGCGACCTCGGCGCCGATTGTCACTGACGCCAACGTCCTGCCGTGGGCCAAGAAGGTGGCGAAGACGATCAAGCGCGCCGGCGTGAAATCGCCAATCCATGTGATCGCACCAGGCGAGCGCTCCAAGTCAATGTCGGCTCTCGGTGACCTGCTCGCCTTTCTCGAGCGTCAGAAGGTGGACAGGGCAGGCTGCGTCATCGCGGTGGGAGGAGGGACGGTCGGGGACCTTGCCGGCTTTGGCGCTGCGGTCTGGCAGCGCGGGATCCGCGTGGTGCAGGTCCCGACGACTCTGCTTGCGATGGTGGACTCGAGCATCGGGGGCAAGACCGGTGTCAACGGGCGAAGGTCGAAAAACGCGATTGGCGCCTTCTGGCAACCAGCCGCGGTCGTTGCCGACCTCGCCCTCCTCGAAACGTTGCCGCCCGTCAACTTCAGGGAAGCGTTCGCCGAGGTTGTAAAGTACGCCGTTGCCATGGACCGCGGCCTTTACGAGGTGTTGCTGAAAAACCGCGACCGCCTCGTCGGCGGCGACCGGGCCGCCCTCGAGAAGGTGGTGTTCCAGTGCGTGATGGCGAAAGCGCTGGTCGTGGCAAAGGACGAGCGCGAAGCTGGACCTCGCGCCATCCTCAACTACGGCCATACCGCCGGACATGCGCTCGAGGCCGCGAGCGGATTTCGCATCTCTCACGGCCGGGCGGTGGCTTTTGGCATGCGCGTCGCGGCAAGGATCGCGTTCTCGATGGATCTGTGCACCAGGCGATTCGTGGAAGCGCAGGACGCGATGCTGACGGCGTACGGCTTGCCGGACCGACCTCCGCACGTGGACCTGGCGAAAGTTCTCGCTGCGATTCCTCGGGACAAGAAGGCCCGGCGGGGAAAGGTCGCCTGGGTGCTTCCGCGACGTCTCGGCCACGCCGAGACCGGCCATGTGGTACCCGGGGCGATTGTCAGCCGCGTGCTTCGTAGGGCACTGGCATGAAACGCATAGTGATCGTCAACGGGCCCAACCTGAACCTACTTGGGAAGCGGGAACCTCACATCTACGGCACGCGTTCACACGCCGATCTGGTGAGGACTGTGCGCGCGAAGGCACGCAAGCTCGGGGTCGAGGTCAGCGTCTTCCAGAGCAACCACGAAGGGGAGATGATCGACTTCCTGCAGAAGGAGGCGCCTGGCTCGCTGGGCATCGTCATCAATCCCGGGGCTCTGTCCCACTACTCGCTCGCGCTATTCGATTGCCTGCAATCGCTCGCCGTGCCGACGGTCGAGGTCCACCTGTCGAATATTCACGCGCGTGAAGAGTTCCGTTCCAAAAGCGTCACTGCGCGCGCGGCCAAGGGTGTGATCACAGGCCTCGGCTTCAGCGGCTATCTCCTTGCGATGGACTATCTCGCCGAGCAAAAGTGATCTCGACCAACGACTTTCGAAACGGAACCATGTTCGAGATGGACGGGCAGCTTCTCAGCGTCGTCAGCGTCGAGCATATCAAGCTGGCGCGGGCGGGCGCGGTGATCAAGGCGAAGCTCCGCAACCTGTTGACGGGCTCGATCTTCGAGCAGAGCTTTCGAAGCGGCGACAAGTACAAGACGGTCCGCATCGACAAGAAGGAAGCCACTTATCTCTACGGAGACGGCAGCCATCACAACTTCATGGACACGCAGACCTACGACCAGGTCGCTGTCGACGAGGACATGATCGAGGACGTGCTTCCGTTCCTGAAGGAGGGTAGCCCTGCGTACCTTTTGCGCTACGACGACAAGCTCATCGGCGTGGAACTGCCGATCAACGTCGAGCTCAAAGTGGTTGACACGGACCCGGGCTTCAAGGGCGACACCGTGTCGGGGGCGACCAAGCCCGCGAAGCTGGAAACGGGGGCCAAGATCCAGGTGCCGCTGTTCATCCAACCAGGGGATGTGATCCGGGTCGACACCCGAACTGGAACGTATATGGAGCGAGCCTAGCCGGCTCGAGTTTGCGGCTCGGCTGGTAAAGTGCCGGGGATGGGATCGAACGGGACCCACGGCGCCGTCCGAGTTGCCAACGAGGTGATCGCCAGCATCGCCGCTCTGGCCGCGTGCGAGGTCGAGGGCGTCGCCGGCATGGATGAGACGGCCGCGCGCCATTTCGGGGACTGGGTCCGTCGCCAGACTGCGCACCGCGGCGTTCGGGTCCAGGTCGAGGCCGACCGCTCGATCCACCTCGAGGTTTTCATCACCGTCGGCTCGGAAGGCAAACTCGGGGAGGTGGCGAGCGCCGTCCAGGCCAACGTCGTGGAGGCGACCGAGCGAATGCTCGGCCTGGAAGTGGGGGAGGTCAACGTCTTCGTCTCGAGCGTCGCGTTCGCCCAGTAGGGATTGGGTAAACGACACCAGGCAAGGGAGCTGGCGCTCAAAGTCCTGTTTCAGCTGGAGAGCTCGGAGGACGATCCCGAAGAGGTGCTGCGCTACCACGCAGCCGAAGGAGCCGCCACCAGCGACGTGGCCCATTTCGCCGGCCAGCTCGTCCGCGGTGTGATCGCCAACCAGGAAAAGCTCGACAGCATCCTCTCAGCCACCTCCGAGCACTGGAAGCTCGAGCAGATGGCCAAGGTGGACCGCATAGTTCTGCGCATCGCCGTGTACGAGATCACCATTGACCGGCATGTGCCGACCAAGGCGGCCATCAATGAGTCGATCGAGCTGGCCAAGACTTTCTCAGGGGAGGAGGCCGGGCGCTTCGTGAACGGCATCCTGGGCAGGGTTGCGGCGAGCGTCACATGACGTCAGCTCAGCAGCTTCCCCTTCCTGACGGTGGGGACGGCATTCAAGCGCTCACGTTCGAGGCGTTGCTGGCGAGGCTGGAAAGCAACATCTCGCTCCTGGCCGAAGGTTCAGCCCCACTGGATGAGCTGGTTACGGCCCACCAGCAGGCGGCGGGCCTCCTCTCCGAGGCCGAGCGGCGCCTCGAATCGCTCAGAGAGCGCGCCGACAAGCTCGTCGTCGCCCTGAAGACATGACTTATCTGCTCGCGCCCCTGGTGGCGTGGACGGTCGCACAGACCGCCAAGGTGATCCTGTACTCCGTGCGCGCTCGACGCCTCAACCTGCGTGTGCTTGCAGTGACTGGCGGGATGCCCAGCAGCCACAGCGCGATCGTCATGGGCTTGACGGCCGGGATCGGTAAACATGCGGGCATCACTTCACCCGCGTTCGCAATCGCCCTTATCTTCTCGTTCGTGGTCATGTACGACGCTGCGGGGCTTCGCCGTGCTGCCGGCCGCCAGGCCGCCATCCTCAACCGGCTGGTCGAAGACCTGGTTCACATGCGGGGGGTGCAGGAACAGAAGCTGAGAGAGCTGTTGGGTCACACGCCGGTGGAGGTGCTCGTCGGCGCGGTCCTCGGCGTGGCGGCCGGGCTCATCTTTTAACCGTGCCGCGGCTGGACATCCTGGTTACGAGAAGCGGCCTGGCCGAGTCCAGGGAGCGGGCGCAGGCATTGATCATCGCCGGAAAGGTTCGCGTGTCAGGCGAGACGGTCCGGCGCCCTGATCGCTCGGTGAGCGACGACGCCGCGATCTCGGTTGAGGAGGGGCCTGCCTACGCAAGCCGGGGCGCGTTGAAGCTGGCACCCGCGCTGACTACATTTGGGGTCGACCCGGCCGGTCTGGTTTGCGCGGACATCGGCGCTTCGACCGGGGGTTTTACGGACGTCCTGTTGCGTCGAGGGGCCACGAAGGTTTACGCGATCGACGTCGGACGCGGCCTTTTGCACTGGCGGCTGCGCCAGGATCCTCGGGTCGTCGTGATCGAGCGGATGAATGCGCGAGAGATGGAGTCGTTCCCGGAACCCGTGAGCCTCATCGTCATCGACGTGTCGTTCATCGGGTTGGAAAAGATCCTTCCCTCGATGCGCCGGGCGGCGCCGGAAGCGCAGGTCATAGCGCTGTTCAAGCCGCAGTTCCAGGTCGGACGTTCGGAGGTGGGGAAGGGCGGCATCGTCAGGGACCAGGGCACCATCGACGCGGCCCTCGACGGCTTCCGTTCGTGGTGCCTTGCCAACGGGTATGCCGTGCGAGCCGTCGCACCCTCAGAGCTGCCTGGCGCGGACGGCAATCAGGAGATCTTTTTGGACCTCGTTCCCTCGTGAGCCCAACCACGGCCCGACGGCCGGCCACGACCTCGCTCAAGGTTTGCATCCTTCACGCGCCTCATGCCGAAAGGTCGGCGGTCGACGCGACCATCAAGGCTCTGAAGGCCCGCAAGGTCGGATGGTGGGAGGCCGACAGGGACGGTCCGGAAAGCGCGCTCACCACCGAGCTCAAAGACACGACCCTGATGGTGACCCTCGGCGGAGACGGCACGTTCCTCGCGGGTGCGCGGCTCGCTGCGCCGAGGGGCATCCCCATCCTCGGTGTGAACCTGGGCCGCCTCGGCTTCCTGACCGAGGTCGAAGCGGGTCAGATCGCAGATGGGCTGGCACGCTTCTTCAAAGGCGCTTACCGAATCGAGGAACGGACGATCTTGCAAGTGACCCTACGGCGAGGCGCCATGAACGTCGTCAGCGCGATTGGTCTCAACGAGGTGGTGGTGAACCGCGCGGGGGACGCTCGTATGCTTCGGGTTGAGATCGACGTCGCGGGGCAGGCGGTCGGGGTCATCGATGCGGATGGCGTCATGGTCGCCACGGCCACCGGCTCGACGGCCTATGCGCTCGCCAGCGGCGGGCCCATCCTGGAGCCCACGCTGCGCGATCTCGTGGTCGTGCCGATGAACCCTTTTGCCCTGACAGTGCGGCCCATCGTGTTTCCTCCGGGCCAGGACATCAGCCTCGCCATAGTGCGCGGACCCGCCGAGATGCGAGTCGACGGCGCCCGGCGCGGCAGCGCGGTCGAAACGGGCGACACGGTGAGGTGTGGCTCTCATCCTCGGCGCCTGAAGGTGGTGCGGTTCGGCCCGCCGGAAGCCTTCTACCGCCGCCTCGGCGAAAAGCTCGGTTGGGGGCGACCCCTCGTTCCGATGAAGTGATGCTGCGCGAGCCGAAGTGATGCTGCGAGAGCTGAAGGTCCGCGACCTGGCCCTCGTCGCGGAGTCTCGCGTGCGTTTCGGTCCCGGGCTCAACCTGCTCACCGGCGAGACGGGGAGCGGGAAGTCCTTGATCGTCGACGCTCTCGCTCTCAGCCTCGGCGGCCGGGGGGGCGCCGACCTCGTCCGCCATGGGGCCGAGAAGGCGACGATCGAGGGGGTATTCGACTCGGTGGTCCTGCAGCGGGAGCTCGGCAAGCGCAACACCGCGAGAATCGACGGTCGCGCCGCCAACCCGAGCCAGCTCCGCGAGCTCGGCCGCGGACTGGTGGCTCTCCACGGGCAGCACGAGCACCACGCTTTGCTCGACGCCGAAACGCAGACCGACCTTCTCGACGGTTACGCCGGCGCCAATGAGCTGGGTGCCGCGGTCGCTGCCGCACACTCAGCCTGGACGTCGGCCATAGAGGCGCTGCGCGACCTCGAAAGGCTAAGGTCCAGAGGGCAGCGCGAAGAGGAGTACCTGCGCTGGCAGCTCGAAGAGCTCCGTGCGGCCGATCCCCGCCCCGGCGAGGACGAAGAGCTCGGGGCAGAGCGGTCCGCGGTGCGGCATGCTGCCCGCCTTGCAGAGCTGAGCGGCGAGGCCGGCGCCGCCCTCCGAGAGGATGGCGTCGCGCGCGCCTCGGTGGCGGTCTCGGCAGCGGCGGACCTCGACCCGCGGCTGCGCGACCAGGCAGCCCGGCTGGTCGCCCTCGAGAGCGAGGTCGCCGACGTCGCTGACGAGATCCGGCGCTACGGCGACCTGCTTGACTCGGACCCGGCCAGGCTCGAGGTCCTCGAATCGCGCCTGGCAGTGCTTGAAACGATCAAGCGCAAGTACGGCGGGACTCTCGAGGCCGCGATGGCAGAACGCGCGCGCCTCGAGAGTCAACTTGGCGTGACGCAGGATCTCGACTCCGCGGTTGCGGCAGCGACGAAGGAACTTGACAGATGTCGGAGGGAGCTCGAAGCTGCCGCGGCACGCCTGACGAAAGCGCGTTCGAACGCCGCCAAACGGATGCAGGTCGCCGTCGTCGCGGAGCTCGCGGGCTTGCGGCTCGAGGGCGCCCGGTTCGAGGTCGCGCTGCGAGCCCGACCGGAGATCGCACCGGGCGGGGCCGAGTCGGCGGAGATGATGTTTTCGGCGAACCCTGGCGAGCCGATCGCGCCCCTGGCCCGAGTCGCCTCCGGCGGTGAGCTGGCGCGGCTGATGCTGGCGATCAAAACTGTTGGCGCTGATGCCGACCGGCTGCCCACCCTGGTGTTCGACGAAGTGGATGCTGGAATCGGCGGCGAGGCAGCCATCCAGGTCGGGCTGCGGCTCAAAGCGCTCGGCGGAAGGCACCAGGTCCTGGTCGTCACCCACCTCGCGCAGATCGCCGCCTTCGCCGATCACCACCTGCTGGTCGAGAAGGTTCCGGGCGAGGACGGGCGCAACGTCGTCACGGTGAGGGAGCTTGCGTCGGATGAGGATCGCGCAAAGGAGCTGGCGCGGATGATGAGCGGAGGGGTCACGCCCAAGGCGATGGCGCGCGCGCACGAGCTGCTTCAGGAGGCGAGGCGCTGATGCCTCGATTGTTCTCGGGTCCCGATGACCGCAGGATCAAGCGCGCGCTTTGCGTCGTTGCGCACCCAGACGACATCGAGTTCTACTGCGCCGGCGTCGTGCTGATGATGACCGGCCGCGGAGTCGCCGTCGATTTCGTCCTCGCGACTTCTGGCGACAAAGGCGCGCGTGACACAACCAAGTCTCGAGCCAAGATGGCGCAGATTCGCGAGCGCGAACAGGAGCTGGCGGCC
>JBGQGI010000049.1:0-8359 GCA_041497375.1 Candidatus Dormibacteraceae bacterium
CAACTGGCTGCGCGAAATGCGACCCCCGTGCGATGCGCTTGGAGACCGCGTCAACGATCAATGGATGGGCGTGGCCGACGACCATAACCCCGAAGCCGTTGTGGAAGTCCACGTACTCGTTGCCGTCGACGTCCCAGATACGGCTGCCGCGGCCGTTCTCGACGAAGATGGGCTGCGGCGGAGAGTCCTGGAACGAGGAGGGAACTCCCCTGGGGCTGGAAGCCTTGGCCTTGCGCCAGAGCTCGTCAGACTTCCGCCGTGCGGCGCGGAACCTGTCTTCCTCGCGCGCAATCAGGCTCTGGACCTTCTCAGCATCGACCACAACCGCCGCCGTCTTATTTGCCATCACCCTGGCATCCTAACCCGTTCAGGGCGCACCGGGTTCGATCCGGCCGGCCCGCCCCAACGGCTGGAGGTCGAGGGCGCCGAAGCCTCAGGATTATCGGGTGAGCTCGACGATCGCGACACTGAATCTCGCCGGCAAGGCCCTTACCCCGGGCGCCCAGCGCAGCTGGTGGCTGCGCGAGGCACTGGCGGCCGAGAAGGACACCGAACCCAACCCGTTGAAAGGCGATATCACCGCCGATGTGGTGGTCATCGGCGGTGGATTCACCGGCCTTTGGACCGCTTACCACCTGACTCTCGCCAAGCCCGACTTGAAGGTGGTCGTGCTGGAGCAGGACATCTGCGGCGGTGGTCCGAGCGGCCGAAACGGCGGCTTCGCCAGCGGCTGGTGGGATGAGCTGGATGGACTGATGGCGCTCTACGGCCAGGACCAGGCGGTGCGGGCCTGCCGCGCGATCGGCGACAGCATCAATGCGATCGGCGAGTTCTGCAGCACGCATGGGGTCGATGCCTGGTACCAGCACGCGGGCTACATCTACGCCGCCACCGCGCCCCAGCACGACGCAGTCTGCGCCGAGATCGTCCACCTCGCGCGCGAGGTGGGAGCGCCTGACGAGCTGCGGGCGCTGACCGCTGAAGAGCTGAAGTCCCGCTGCGCCTCGCCTGCTTTCCGCGCCGGGGCCTTCATGCGAGATGGCGCGCAGGTGCAGCCGGCCCTCCTCGCGCGCGGCCTTCGACGCGTCTTGCTGGAGCGCGGGGTCACCATCCACGAAGGCACCGAGGTGACGCGACTTGACCCAGGCCCGCCAGCCCTTGCGGTCACGCCTGCCGGGAGCGTCCGAGCGCCGAAAGCCGTGCTGGCGGTGAATGCGTGGGCGGTCGGCTGGCCCCAGCTGCGCCGGCGGCTGGTGGCCTGGAGCAGCTACATGGTGCTGACGGCCCCGGCGCCTGAGAAGCTGGCCGCCATCAAATGGACCGGCGGCGAGCTGGTGACAGACTTCCGCACCTCCGTGCGTTATTTCAGGACCACGCGCGACGGGCGAATCGCCTTTGGCGGCGGAGGTGGTCGCGCCTCCACCCGGATCGACGACTCTTTCACGCGCGACCAGCGCGCAGTGGCGGAAGCGGCAGAGGGCTTTCGGCGCCTGTTTCCAAGCTTCGCGGAGGTGCCCCTCGAGGACGCGTGGGGCGGGCCCATCGACGTGTCGCCCACCCACCTCCCCACTTTTGGCAGCCTGGAGCCCGGCAACGTCTATTACGCGCTGGGCTACACAGGTAACGGCGTCGCCCCGAGCCACCTCGCCGGCAAGGTGATCGCCGACCTGGTGAGAGGAGCCGACACCGATGCCACGCGGCTGCCGATGGTCAATCCGAAGCCGCGTATGTTCCCGCCTCAGCCATTCCGCTCGATCGGGGCGGCGATGATCCGCCGTGCCATCATCGCCAAGGACACCGCCGAGGAGCGAGGCGAGCGGCCGAACCCGGTGATGTCGGCGATCGCGCGGATGCCGCGCCGGATGGGGTACCTACTCGGGCCGTAAATCCCCGAGCAGGTGAACGCCCCAGCCCGCCGGTAGGAGGCGCTCGGTCAGCACCGACGCCCTGAACATCAGGGGGTTGAGCGCCAGGTAGGTCGGGTCGGAGACGGCCTTGAGCGTGACGACCTCCAACCCGCTGCGAGCCGCCTGCGCCCGGATCGCAGCAGCCGTGTTGGCCCGGTAGCGAACCGGAAAAGTGTCGACCTCGCGGCGGCCGTAAAGGTGCGGAACGATTCGCCGCTGCAGGTGCGGCAGTGCTTTCGCCATTCGGTTCAGCAGGAGCAGCGGGTTGCGCAGGTTGGGCGTCAAGAAGACGAAGTGGCCGCCAGGTCTGAGCACACGGCGGACCTCCTTGAAGACCACCTCGGGTTGGTCGAGGTGTTCGAGCACCCAGAGGCAGACGATCAGGTCGAACGAGCCTGAGGCAAACGGCAGGTGCTCACCGCGCCCCCGAATCACCGGCATGCCAGGCGCGCGGTGCTCGGCAAGCGACGGCACATCGGGGTCGAGACCGGCCGCCAGGCGGACCTCGCGCCAGAACAGCTCGACCACACCTCCCCTGCCGCAGCCCAGGTCGAGGACGTGGCTTTCCCGAGACAGGTGGCTGCGCACGAGCGCCTCGAGCTGCTCGCCGCTCGATCGCCAGCCCGGGCGCATGGCCCGGTAGCGGTCGCGATAGGCGTTTTGCGCATCGAGGGGCAAGAGGGCGTCTGCCGGCAGCACAGTCAAATGATGAAGGCTGGGTTCAGGGGCCCATATGGCCGCTCGGACGCCCGGCGCACGCTACGCTTGCGCAACAAATCTCGACAGGGCCGCAGGGGCGGCTCGTTCTGGAGGGCTGGAGATGGCGAAGAAGATTCTGCTCAGTGAGAGCGATATTCCTGAGCGCTGGTACAACATCCTGCCCGACCTTCCGGCGCCGCCCTTTCCCTACCTGAACCCTCAGACGCTGCTGCCGATGGGCCCTGCCGACCTGGCGCCGATCTTCCCGCAGGCGATCATCGCGCAAGAGGTTTCCGCCGAACCGTGGATCGACATCCCCGAAGAGGTGCGCGACATCTACCGAATCTGGAGGCCGAGCCCCGTGTATCGAGCCGAGCGGCTCGAGAAGGCGTTGGACACGCCCGCCCACATTTACTTCAAGTACGAGGGCGTGTCGCCCGCGGGCTCGCACAAGCCGAACACCGCCGTGCCGCAGGCTTACTACAACGCCAAGGAGGGCGTGAAGCGCTTGACGACCGAGACCGGTGCAGGCCAGTGGGGCTCGGCGCTGGCGTTTGCCGGAGCTCTCTTCAAGCTCGATGTGACGGTCTACATGGTCAAGGTTTCGTACGAACAGAAGCCGTACCGCCGGGCAATGATGGAAACGTGGGGCGCGACGGTCCACGCGTCGCCGACCAACCTGACCAATGCCGGCCGCGGCATCCTCGCCGAGGACCCTGACTCGCCGGGCAGCCTGGGGATCGCGATCTCCGAAGCGGTGGAAGACGCCGCCACTCACGAAGACTCCAAGTATTCGCTGGGCTCTGTCGTCAACCATGTGCTCCTCCACCAGACCGTCATCGGTCTGGAAGCGAAGAAGCAGATGGAGATGGCGGGCGCCTACCCCGATGTCGTGATCGCCTGCGTGGGCGGTGGATCCAATTTCGCGGGCCTGACCTATCCGTTCATCGGCGACAAGCTCAAAGGCCGGCACCCGAAGACGCGCTTCATCGCCGCCGAGCCGGCCGCCTGCCCCACGCTGACTCGCGGCGTCTACGCCTACGACTTCGGCGACGCCGTGGGCATGGGCCCGGTGGTGAAGATGTTCACGCTCGGCCACAGCTTCATTCCCGACCGCATCCACTCCGGCGGTCTTCGATACCACGGCGATGCTCCGTCGCTCTGCATGCTGGTTGACAAAGGCGTGGTCGAGGCGCGAGCCTACAAGCAGAACGAATGCTTCGCCGAAGCTGTGCGCTTCGCGCGCTCGGAAGGTTTCCTCCCGGCGCCGGAATCCGCGCACGCGCTGCGCGCAGTCGCTGAGGAAGCGGCCGCTGCGCGGGAGGCCGGCGAGGCACGGACCATCCTGTTCGGCCTGTCAGGGCACGGGCATTTCGACATGTCGGCGTACGACGCGTACTTCGCCGGCAAGCTTGAGGACGTGGAGCTTTCCCAGTCCCGGATCGATGCCGCGATCGAGGAGCTGCCGAGAGTGCCCGCGACGTCCTGAGTGAGCCGCGCGCAGCGCTGGCTTCCGCTTTCGGGTGGGCCCTGGGCTGCTCGGTGACTATGTTCGTAGTCGGGCGACGCCCCGCTACTACTTGATCAGCTGGGTTCGCAGGCGCATCGCGGCGACTGTGAGCCCCAGCACCCCGAGCGCGGCCAGGTAGGCAACGTCGACGAGCAAGCCGGGACCGATGGCGCCGGTCGTGAGGCCGCGGATGAGGTCGATGCCGTGGTACAGCGGGGTCAGCTCAACCAGGAACCGAAGCGCGGGCGGGTACACGGTGATCGGGAAGAAGGTCGCCGAGAACAGGAACATCGGCTGCAGCGCGAGCTGGATGATGTCGAGGTCCTGCCACTGGCGGATGAAAGTGGTCACGGCGGAGCCGAGGGCCGCAAAGGCGATGCCCACGAGCAGGGCTGCCGGAATCGCAAGGATCGCCCACGGCGAGGCGACCAGGCCCAGCGCGAGCATGAGGACAAGAAATCCGACTGAGTAGACGCTGCCACGGGCCACGGCCCATATCACCTCTCCTGCCGCCACATCCTCGACCCCGACGGGAGTCGTGACCATGCCGTCGTAGAGCTTCTGGTGGCGCAGCTTGAAGAACATGTTCATCGTCGTCTCGTAGATCGCGCCGTTCATCGCCGACGACGCCATGAGCGCCGGTGCCACAAACACCGCATAGCTAACGGTGTGGCCACCGCCCACGTCGACAGTTCGAATGAGCGAGCCGATGCCAAAGCCGATGCCGAGCAGGTAGAGCACGGGTTCGACGAATCCCGCCGCAAGCACTTTCCAGAAATGTGGGAACAAGACCATGTTGCGCTCGATGACGTGGATCGACCTCGTCGGCATGCGCAAGGTGCGAATGCTCACTTGACGAGCCTCCGTCTGAGCAGGGGCAGCGCGATCACCGCTCCCGCCACGACATAGACGACCAGAACGGCAATATGCAGAGCTGCGTCTGGAATCGCCAGGGTGCCGAGCACGAGACCGCGGCTCAAGGCCACGCCGTGCGACAGCGGCGTCGCCCACGCCACCCATTGCAGGAGAAGTGGCAGGCGGCTGATCGGGAAGAACGCACCGCCGAACAGGAAGAGAGGCGTGATGACGAGACGGATCACGGTGCCCATCACGCTGTCGTTCTTTTGCGCCGCCGTAAAGGCAATCAGCGGTGTGGCAAAAGCGAGCCCGCTCAGCGTCGCAGCCGGAATCGCCAGCAGCGACTCGGGCGTGTGGGCCACGCCGAACGCTGCCATCACTACCCAGAAGATCGTGGCGACCATCAGCATGCGCACGGTCACCCACGCCACTTCGCCGATGACCAGGTCGCGGACCATCAGGGGAGTCGCGAGCATGGCGTCGTAGATGTGATCCCACAGGATCTTTCCGAGGATCGGATAGGTGCACTCGAACGCGGCAGTCTGCATGGTCGTCGCCGCAAGGAGGCCGGGGGCAAGAAAGTCGATATAAGGCACGCCGCCCACCCCACCTGAGCTTTTGTTCACGAGGCTCCCCAGCCCCAACCCCATCGAGGCGATGAAGAACAGCGGCGTGAAGAAAGAGACCGTCATCGAACCGCGCCACATGCGTTTGAAGACGAGCGCGTTGTGCTCGACCACCCTCGCGGCGCCGGCGGGGATGGCAATAGCAGTCACGGCCATCAGTCGATCAAGCTCCTGCCGGTCAGCCGGAGGAATACATCTTCGAGCGTGCCGCGACGGATGAGCGCGGTTTCGGGCCGCAGCCCGCGGCTGTGCACGGCCGCGACCGCAGCATCACCGTCCGACGTATAAAGCAACACTCGATCGGCAAGGACCTCCACCCGATCGGCGATGCCGTCCAGGCTGTGGTCCAGCGCGGGCTGCGCATCCACGGGAAAGCGCAGCTCGAGAACTTCCTTTGTCGAGTACCGCTCGATCAGCTCGCGCGGCGTCCCCTCCGCCACGATCTTCGCCTTGTCCATCACGACGAGCCGGTCACACAGCTGCTCAGCCTCGTCCATGTAGTGAGTCGTGAGAACCAGCGTCACGCCGCGCTGCTTGAGACGATAGAGGCGGTCCCACACGAGGTGTCGCGCTTGAGGATCGAGGCCCGTAGTCGGCTCATCGAGAAGCAGCAGGTCCGGCTCATTGATCAGCGCACGCGCCACCGTCAAGCGCCTCTTCATCCCGCCGCTGAGGTCTTCTACCTTGTCTTTCGATCGTTCCTTGAGCTGCACGAACTCGAGCAGCTCGTCCGCGCGGCGGCGCCCTTCTGCCCACGGGATGCCGAAGTAGCGAGCGAAGATGATCAGGTTTTCGCGCACCGTCAGCTCGAGGTCCAGGGTGTCCGCCTGCGGCACCACCCCGAGGCGCGCCCGGATCTCGACGCCGCGAGTCGCCGGGTTCTCTCCGAAGATCGTGAGGGTGCCAGACGTCACCGGCGAGACGCAGGCGATCATGCGCATCGTCGACGTTTTGCCCGCGCCGTTGGGCCCCAGGAAGCCGAACGCTTCGCCTCGGGCGACATCGAAATCGATGCCGTCGACGGCTACGAGCTCGCCAAAGCGCTTGCCCAGGCCGCGCGCGGAGATCACTGGATTGGAGTCAGAGGTCCTCAAGGTGGGCCTAGCAATATAGAGCTAGGCTGCGGGTGACTACAGGTGTTTGGGAGGTCGGGCCTCTCGTGTACGGTGAGCGGTCGATGCTGATGTCGCGCTCAGTTGCTCAGTTGGCTTTTCGAGCATCTGCCGCCCTGGCATGCCTTGTCCTGGTCGCCTGTGACGGAACCACATCCCAGGCGTCTCCATCTGGCGCCAAGGACGCATGCACGGTCGCCGCGGTGATGGTTCCCATCCGCGAGGCTCTCGACACCGCCGACACTGAGGCGACGGTGGGCGAGAACAACGGCGATCTTCTATGCGTCTCCGGCACCGCCAGGATCACCGTCTTGCTCGGAGCCGTCTCGGCGCCCCCCGACGGACCGCCGGGCTCACCACACCTGGTGCTGCTCGAGGACGATGGCGGCAGCTGGGTCGTCGCCAACGACAAGCTGTGCTCGACCACCGGCCAGGCGACCAAGCCAATCCCCTCCGAGCTGGGCGAGGTCTGCGGAGTCCAGTAGCCCGCTGCGGTTGCTTGACACGTGACCATATGGTCACGTATAGTTTCTGACATGGACGACGTGTTCAGGGCGATGGCGGATCCGACGAGGAGGGCCCTCCTCGACGAGCTGTTCCGCCAAGACGGGCAGACCTTGAGCACGCTCGAGGCGCGTTTCTCGATGACGCGCTTCGGCGTGATGAAGCACCTGAAGGTGCTCGAGGAAGCCGGCCTGGTTGTGACCAGGCGACGGGGCCGCGAAAAGCTCCACTTCCTGAACCCGGTCCCCATCCGGCTCGTCCACGACAGGTGGGTGAGCAAGTACGCCGAGCCCTGGGTAGCATCGCTGAGCGACCTGAAGACCACATTGGAGGCAAGCATGGAAAAGGTTTTCGAGATCTACATCAAGACCACCCCGGAACGACTCTGGGAGGCGATCACCAGCTCGGACATGAGGAGCAAATACACATTCGGCGCCCGGGTCACTTCCGATTGGACGCCCGGTTCCCGCTACCAGCAGAGCACTCCGGACGGGCGGCTTCTGGGCGACGGCGAGAACCTCGAGGTCGACCCTCCGCGCCGGCTGGTTCAGAGCATGAGGGCTCTGTGGGGCGACGACGTCAAGGCAGAAGGCACGTCAAGGGTGACGTGGGAGATCAAGCCTGTCGGTGACTCCTGCCACCTGACGGTCACCCACGACCAGCTCCGCGATGGCGCTAACGACCAGCTCTACGGCGGCTGGCCGATGATCCTGTCCGGACTGAAGACGCTCCTCGAGACCGGCGAGCTGCTGACCACCCCAGGCTCGCTGATGTACGCCAACCCTGCCCCGGCGGCGGGCAGGAAAGGCAGCTAAACCCACCCGCGTAAGTCGACGAGAGGCCGGGCCGACGGCTCGGCCTCTCCACTTCCCACCCGTCATAGTTGTATAAGCGAATAATCGTTTATTAACCTATACTGCCGGACATGGCCATCTTCGCCACCCCTCCCAAGTCCCCCGCGATCCTTCGGCGCTTGGAAGAGCTCGATGAGCTGCGCCGCTACCTGGCGCGGGATCTCGGCGACTCGGCGCAGCCATGGACAGGGCCGCTGCGCCGGCTGGCCGCTGCCGAGGCGACGGTCGGCTCGACCTCGATCGAGGGTTACGGCGCGAGCCTGGAGGACACCGTCGAGATCCTTGCCGG
>JBGQGI010000050.1:0-8198 GCA_041497375.1 Candidatus Dormibacteraceae bacterium
AGGATGGGCGCAAGCGGGCCGAGGATCTCCTCGAACGCGTCGGCTTGTCGGACCGTCTCCGCCACCGCGCAACCGAGCTTTCCGGCGGCCAGCAGCAGCGCGTGGCCATCGCGCGCTCGATGGTCAACCAGCCTTCGCTGATCCTCCTCGACGAGCCCACCGGAGCGGTGGACACTGAGACGGCACAGCAGCTCGTCGCTTTGCTGAAGAGCCTTAACGAGCAGGACAAGGTGACCATCGTGGTCGTCACCCACGACCTCGACGTCGCCAACGAGGCCAAGCGGCGGGTCCGCTTGAAGGACGGCAAGGTCGTCGCGGATGAGGCGGTCGCTCCGGTCGCCATCGCTTAGGGTCTCGGTCTGTTGAACCGTGTGACGCGACGGAGGTTGTTCGGTTACGGGGCCGCGGCCGCCGCTCTCCTTCTTGTTCTGCTGATTGCGATTGCGGCTTTCCTGGCCATGCAGGTCACGTTTCGCAACCCGACGCCGAGCGGCGCGGTTCCCGCGGTGAACTGCTCCCCCAGCCCTTGCGCCGACGTCCAGGGCTACACGCTATGGATCTCGAACCTGAAGGTCGACGGCGACCTGGTGAGCATGCAGGTGACCTTCAAGAATTCGAGCGACGCCACCCACGCGTCTCCCGAAGACCTCCGGCTGATCGACTCGAAGCTGCACAGCTCCGGCCTGGTCGCCGATGCTCCCGGATGCCAGACATGGAGCCGGCACGAATTCAGCAACGGCGAAACCTTCGGGCCCACAAACGTGTGCTTCCGAGTCACCACTGCCGAACCGCCTCTCGTCCTGCGCTGGTCGCCTGACCTCGGGCTCTTCTGCTGCCAATCGGACATCAAGCTCTCCTGACGGCTCGGAACTCAAGCGCCACATCGGGACGATTCGTAACGACAGTCGTGACCCTCGGATCGGCCATGAAGCGCGCAATCTCGTCGGCCTCATCCACCGTCCAGACCCACACCGGCAACCGCTTGCCTTTGCAGTAGCTGAGGAGGCGAATGCGCGCGAGCTGCTGGTGCGCAGCGACGAAGTCTGCGTGAGAGCGCTCTAGCCGAGGACCGGGAAAGAACTCGGCGAGACGTTCGGTCATCGTCGCCCACGCGTGGGCATTCTTCATGTCCGTGCCCAGTGTCAGTCCAGCCTCGACATCTGGAAAGTGCTCTTTTACTGTTCGGATCGACTCGACCTCGCCAGTGGTGACCACAAACCGCGCCGCGGCTTTGTGGGCAAGGAGCATGCGGATGGTGTCTCCCTCGTCACCCGGTTCCTTCAGGTCAACGTGCAGGCCGGCGCGGCCTGCGACGACATCGAGCAGCTCGGCAAGCGTGAGCAGCTCGGCGCCGAGCTCAGCCTTCAGGTCGGCGTAAGTGAGACTGCCCGGCGCGCGTCCTGAAGGTGTCAGGTCGTCGTGATAGTTGACGAAGAGGCCATCGGCGGTGCGCCGCACGTCGAGCTCGACGTAGTCGACACCGAGCGAGATCGCGCGGTCGTAGCGCTCGGCAGCGGGCAGCCCGGGGACGCCGCAGGAGCCGCGGTGAGCGCTGATCAGGGGGCTCACTGCGCCACAGTAGTTGCTGCGCTGGTCCCGATGCGACGACACTGAGTTCATGCCTGGCTTGCATCCGGTGGTCGTAGTCACGGGAGCCACCGGAGCGATTGGGGCGGCGACGGCGTCGGTGCTGGTCCGGCGTGGCGCCCGGGTGCTGCTTCTCGCCCGGCCGACTGACCGCCTGACGGCAGCTGTCAAGAAGCTGGGTGGAGAGGAAAAGCGCGTGAGCGGCGTCGGGGTCGACCTTTCTTCTCTGGCCTCTGTGCGCTCCGCGGCGAAGGAGATCGGCCGTACTGTCGGGCACGTCGATGCGCTCTTGAACATCGCCGCCACCTTCTCGAGCGAGTACCGAAAGACCAAGGAGGGGTTCGAGGTGATGCTTGCGACCAACCACCTGGGTCCCTTCCTGCTGACCAACCTGCTGCGCGATCAATTATCCGGAAGGGGTCGCGTGATCACGGTGACAGCGCCGTCGTCGACGCGGGTCGACATCGATCGGCTGATGGACAAGACGAAGTTCCGGCCGCTCGACACGTTTGGCGCCACCAAGGCCGCGAACCTGCTGTTCACGTTCGAGCTGGCGCGCCGGGCCAAGCGATGGGAAGTGCGAGTCAACGCGTGTCACCCCGGCCTGGTTCGCTCGCAGCTCATGCGCGAAGCCTGGAGGCCGATCCGAGTCATCACCAGGCTGATGTCAAAGCCTCCTGATCAAGCCGCCGAAGATCTATCCGACCTGGCGATCTCTCCGGCGCACGAGGGCACGACCGGTTGGTTCTTCAAGGGGATCAAGAGTATTGACGCGCCTAAGTCGACGGTGGACCAGCAGGCTCAGGCCCGGTTGTGGCAACGGACCGCTGAATTGGTCGAGCTCGAGAGGGCCGGCTTCTAGCGCTGGGCGTCCCGCTCAGGGAGGCTTACGGTTCGCGGATCATCCAGTGCTCATTTTTCTGGATGTGGCGAGCCGGGTCGGGGTCCATCTTCTTTCGCTCGGGTGACTCGTAGTAGCGCGCGTCGGCGAGTTCGAAGTTGCCGTCGTGCTCGAGGATCCAGACGAACTGGTTGGTCTCATCGATCACCCACGGCCCCATCACGCGGAATCCGCTCTGGAGTCGCAGCGGAAGAATTTGTTCCCCCCATTCCTGGGAGAAGGCCTCCAGCTGGCCCGGCTTGATCGTGTACATGCGGAGCTGCGCTGCCATTCGGCCCCAATCGTAGCGGTGACAAAGTCCACACCGCGCTCATCGTTTCTTCACACCGCGCTCACAACCTCCCCGAACTATGGAGACACGCAGGCAACCTCTCGAATTCAAGGAGTGATCAACATGAGACGCGGTTTCAGTCTGTTGTGGCTGGTGCTGACACTGGTCATCGTCGGCGTCGTCGGTGTGCTGTCGTACCAGGCAGGGGTCTCCACCCAGCTGCCTGCCGGCGCAGCGCTTCCCCCCTACTACTACGAGCCTCATTTCTACGGCTTCGGGTTGTTCGGGTTCCTGTTCCTCGTGTTCATCTTCTTCCTGCTGCTCCGCATCTTCAGCTTCGGACGCTGGGGCCGTGGTCATGGTGGCTGGAAGCACCACGGCTATGGCGGTGGCAGCGTTCCGCCCGCAATCGAAGAGCGCATGCAGGAGTGGCACAAGCGGGCGCACGGCGAGCCGCCCGCGACTCCGCCGCCCGACCAGCGACAGGCGTGATCACTTATCTGACGGGGGCGGGTTGCCCGCCCCCGTTTGGCGGCCATCCTTAGCATGGTTACGGTGGCGACCATCCTGGTCGTGGACGACGAGCCTCGAATCGTCCAGCTGGTCCGCGACTATCTCGAGCACGGTGGTTTCACCGTGCTCGTGGCGTCCGACGGGCAGACGGCGCTTCGCACGGCCCGCACTGGCCGCCCCGACCTCGTCGTGCTCGACCTCGGCCTCCCGGGACTGGATGGGTTGGACGTCACCAGAGCGCTTCGCCGCGAAGGTGAGATGCCGATCATCATGCTGACCGCGAGGACCGAGGAGACCGACAAGCTGGTCGGCCTCGAGCTCGGCGCCGACGACTACCTGACGAAACCGTTCAGCCCCAAAGAGCTGGTGGCACGAGTGCGCGCAGTGCTCAGGCGGGCTGAGGGCCTGCGCTCCCCATCCGACGTGGTCCGGGTCGGTGACGTCGAGCTTGACGGGGCGCGTATGGAAGCGCGCTTTGGCGGCCGTCGAGTCGACCTGACCAAGACCGAGTTCCAGCTTCTAGCGACGATGGCGCGGCAACCTGGCCGCGTATTCACGCGTGCGCAGCTGCTGGACGCCGTGAAGGGCGTCGCGTTCGAGTCATACGAGCGCGCCATCGACGCCCACATCAAAAATATCCGGCGCAAGGTGGAAACGAATCCGCGCGCACCACGCTACGTTCTAACTGTGTTTGGAGTGGGTTACCGATTCGCCGAGCCGGACAGCTGATTGAGCCGCCCATGGGGTCCGCCGCCACAGCATCGCCCGCCGTGGTGGCCGGAAGACCAGTCGTGGCCGCCGGCGGGCCGGTGGGGCAGGCGCCGGGCACCGATTCTCTGGCGAATCGGCTGCATCCTGGGCTTGGTCGTGGTGATGGCGGCCGTCGCCGGCGGCGTGGTCACAGCGCTCGTCGGCCTGGCGCTCGGATCGACGCTCAACTCGATCGGCGTAGGCCAGTACGCGTGGATTGGTGCGCTTGTGCTCGTGCTGCTCGTCGCGGCGGTCGGCCTGCGTGGGATCCGGCGCATGACCGGTCCGCTGGACAACCTGATCCAGGCGGCCCGCCGCATCGAGAAGGGCGACTACTCCGCAAGCGTGCCCGAGTACGGGCCTCCGGAGATGCGCTCGGTCGCGCGAGCGTTCAATGCGATGTCCGCCAGGCTCAAGTCGACCGACGAGCAGCGGCGGAGCTTCCTTGCCGACGTCGCGCATGAGCTTCGAACGCCGCTATCCGTGATCCGCGGCCAGGCTGAGGGCATCGCCGACGGCCTGTACCCCGGCGACGCCGAACACATCGAGCCGATTCTTGATGCGACCCGTGGGCTCGAGGTGCTCGTCGAGGACCTTCGCACGCTAGTGCTGACCGACGCCGGCAGCCTCGTGCTGAACCGCGAGCCCGTGGACCCGACAGCCCTGGTCCATGACGTGCTCGCTTCGTTCAAGGCGCAGTCGGAGGCGTCCGAGGTGAACCTGGCGGGCGATCTGGATTACGGCATTCCGATGGTGGACGTCGACCCCTCCCGCATACGCAGCGCCATCGCCAATGTGATCTCGAACGCGATCCGGCACACGCCGCCCGGCGGATCTGTGCGGGTCGGCGTCCAGTCGGCCGGCGATGAGGTGATCATCCGCGTAACGGACACTGGGGAAGGGATTCCCGCCAAGCTCCTGCCTCGGGTATTCGAGCGCTTCGTCAAGACGCCAACCTCGACCGGGTCAGGCCTCGGCCTGGCCATCGTCCACGACATCGTGACGGCCCACGGAGGCAAGATCGAGATCGAAAGCACGCAAGGGATCGGGACCTCAGTGAGCATCACCCTGCCGGCGGCGGCGCCCCCAGTCGACTGATCGCGCCCGCGGCTGATTTTTCATGCGTAGCGGCTTAAGCCCTATTAAACTTCCGCCAGCACAGCTTCAGAACTCAAACACATAGTGAGGTGCTTTGGCGGGGCAGGACGCAAACGACGTCGAGCTGATCGGAGTCACCAAGAGCTACGGAAACGCCCGTGGTGTGGAAGACATCGACCTCCGGGTCGTACACGGCGAGTTCTACTCGCTTCTAGGACCTAGCGGGTGCGGTAAGACCACCACCCTCCGCCTGATCGCCGGTTTCGAACAACCTGACAAGGGCCGCGTCCTCATCGCCGGCCGCGACGTGGCCACCCTCCCCCCGTACCGGCGCGATGTCAACACGGTCTTTCAGCACTACGCGCTATTCCCGCACATGACGGTCGAGGAGAACGTCGCCTTCGGCCTACAGGAGAAGAAGGTTCCGGCCGGTGAATTGAAACGGCGAACCGCCGAGGCGCTCGAGATGGTGCAGCTCGGACACCTGAACGAACGCAAACCTCGCCAGCTGAGCGGTGGTCAGCAGCAGCGCGTGGCGCTGGCCCGCGCCCTCGTCAACCGCCCGACCGTTCTTCTCCTCGACGAGCCGCTCGGCGCGCTCGACCTGAAGTTGCGAAAAGAGATGCAGGTCGAGCTCAAGGAGCTTCAGCACCAGGTCGGCATCACGTTCGTTTACGTCACTCACGACCAGGAAGAGGCGCTCACCATGTCCGACCGCATCGCAGTGATGGCGGACGGCCGCATCCAGCAGGAGGGCTCGCCGCGCGAGATCTACGAGCACCCGCAGACGCGCTTCGTCGCCGACTTCATCGGCATGTCCAACTTTTTTGTAGGGGAGGTGGTCGCTCGAGACAAGGACCGCGTGGCGGTCCAAACCAAAGATGCGCTCAAGGTGTGGTGCCTGAGCGGAGGTGCATCGACAGTAGGCACCGCGGTGACAGTCGCCGTCCGGCCCGAGAAGATCGAGATCTCCACCGCCCCTCCAGCAGCCGCGGTGAACGTATGGAGCGGCCGTGTTGTGGCGGGGACGTTTCTCGGCGAGCAGACGGAATATCGGGTTCGGATCGATGACGGCAGGGAGGTCGTCATCAGGCGGCAGAACTTGGGCCTCAACGGCCTCAATCAGCAGTTTGCGCTTGGTGCGCTCGTGTATCTCAGCTGGGCACCCGACGTCAGCCTGGTGCTTCCACGCTCCACATGAAACCGAAGGAAGGATGAACGAATGACGCAGATCTACGCGCGTGAGCTCAGCCGGAGGGACTTCTTGGCGCTGTCCGCCGTCACCACCGGCGGTCTTCTGCTGGCCGCCTGCGGCGCCCCCGCGGCACAGGCGCCGGCGGGACTGTCAGGCAAGCCGATCGAAGGCGCCCTGAACATCTACAACTGGAGCCAGTATCTGAATCCCGACACGCTGAAACAGTTCCAGGCGGCGCATCCGTCGATGGCCGTCAAGCAGGACACCTATGCCAGCAACGAGGACATGCTTGCGAAGATCGAGGCCGGCGCCAAGGGTTACGACATCGTCGTTCCCACCGGCTACATGGTGAAGATCATGATCGAGAAGAACCTGCTCTATCCCCTCGATCACAGCCTGCTCACCAACTACAGCCACATCGACGCCCGCTTCACCCAGTCGGGATACGACTTCGGCAACAAGTACAGCATCCCCAAGGACTGGGGAACCACCGGCTTCGGCTTCCGAAAGGACAAGGTCAAGCAGGGCATGGCCTCGTGGAAGGACTTCTTCGAGATGGCGCCCAACTTCAGCGGCAAGATATCGGTCCTCGATGGCGCCAACGAGGTGATCGGCTCGACTTTGAAATACCTCGGGCATTCGTACAACTCCGACAACGACCAGGAGCTTTCCGCCGCCAAAGACGCTCTGCTCAAGTTCAAGCCTCACGTCGGGCACATCCAGTCAGTCAATTACAAGGAGCAGCTCGCGAGTGGCGACCTCGCCTACTCGATGGGATGGAACGGGGACTTTGCCGCCATCCTGGCTCTGACCCCGGCGCCGCCGGTCCAGTACGTGATTCCCAGCGAGGGTTCCGAGTACTGGGTTGACACCTGGGCCGTACTCAGGACGGCTCCGGATCCTGTCGCGGCTCACACGTTCATCGACTTCATCCTCGACCCCAAGATCGAGGGACAGGAAGCCAACTACACGTACTACGCGAATCCGGAGACAGACGCGACTCCGTTCATCACCAACGGCATCCCGAAGGACCCCACCGTTTATCCACCCCAAGACGTGCTCAACAATCTCGAATCAAACAAGCCGACGGCGAAGGGCCAGAAGATGCGCGACCAGATCTTCGCGGAGTTCAAAGCCGCCTAGTGGTCGGTCGCACGATCGCCGGGCTGGCAAAGCTGCCGGCGCCGCTTCTTTTGGTGCCGGCAGCCTTCTGGTACCTCGCCTTCTTCGTCGTGCCGATAGGTTTTATCGCCACCTTCAGCTTTCTCACCTCAGCTGACTTCGGAGGTATCTCGTACCAGTTCAGCCTGGAGAACTATCAACGGCTGGCGCAGAGCACGGTCTTCTTGAAGGTCTTCGTCAACACCATCTGGATGGCGGCCGGCGGGACCGTGCTCTGCCTGCTCATCGGGTTTCCGCTCGCCTACTTTCTCGCGACGCGGGCCGGCCATTGGAAGAACCTGCTCCTCATCCTGCTCATAGTTCCGTTCTGGACCAGCTCGCTGACCCGCACTTATGCATGGCTGATCCTGCTCGGCAACCACGGTCCGCTGGCCTCGCTCTTGACGCAGGTACACCTGCTGAACGGCGACCTGAACTTCCTCTATTCGTACCAGGCGATTTTGCTCGGGGTCACTTACAACTACCTGCCCCTCATGATCTTTCCGCTTTACGTGTCTCTCGAGCGGCTTGACAAGAGGCTGATCGAGGCGGCGAAGGATTTGGGCGCCGGGCGGTGGCGGACATTTCGGCGCATCACCGTCCCTTTGACCATGCCGGGCATCGTGATCGGCTGCCTCCTGGTCTTCATACCTCTCATGGGCGAGTACCTCGTGCCCTCGATCCTGGGAGGAGCGCGCAGCTTCATGATCGGCAACCTCATC